>JANOJK010000798.1:0-2570 GCA_031408165.1 Acidobacteriota bacterium
CGGCGACCTCGGGGCCGGGAAGACCGCGTTCGTGCGTGGCATGGCGCAAGGGATCGGCGCAAATCCGGACGACGTGACGAGTCCGACATTCACGCTCGTGCAGGAGTACGCCGGCCCGTACGTCACGCTCTACCACGTCGACCTTTACCGTCTCGAGCCACACGATATCGACGATCTCGGCCTGGAGGATCTGGTCTCCGGCGATGGTGTCGTCGCGATCGAATGGGCGGGCCGGTGGAAGGACAGACCTGACGACGTGACCGAGATCAGGATCACCGACCTCGGCGACGAGCGCCGATCGATCGAGATCGCGCGTCCTTCCCGAACCAGCCATTCATAGCGGCGCACGCCTCCAGACAGCCCGGGTCCGGTTCGGGCACCGGTTCGAGGGCTTCCGGCACCGGAACGGCGACGGGCTTGACGAGGGGGACGGCCTCAAGGGGTTCGGACAGGCTGTCCCGCCGTCCCGGCTCGTATCCGCGCACCCGGGTAACTGCGAAAGAATTACTGACGCAGAACACGACGCTCGGGCCGGCGTCGTGCCCCGGCGCCCGGCGCCGTCCACGGTTGGGTCGGATCCATTCTTGCTCTGCCTGAAGACATACCCTTATGTCGTCCACAGTGCTTCTGTTGTTGATTCCCGCCACGATGCTCGTTCTCACCGCCGGCGCATTCGTGCGAGCGTGGCGCCGGAGGCGGTACGACGTCCCGTTCCCGCAGGAACCCGTGAGCGGCCAGTGGCTCGCCGAAGCCCGCGGGCGTGGGGAGCACCACTGGTGACACCTCAGACCTTCGGCCAGCACCTGCGCCGCCATCGTGACAAGCGCCGCATCACGCTCGACTCTGTGGCGAAGCAGACGAAAGTGTCGGCGGCGTTCTTCCGGGCCCTCGAGGGCGGCGCGTGTGAGCATTGGCCCGGCGGCATCTACAGCCGCGGCTTCGTCCGCGCCTACGCGACCGCTGTCGGCCTGGATCCGGAGGGCACAGTGTTGACCTTCACGGAGTGTTATCCGGCGTTTGCGCCGGAGGCGCAGCCGGATCCGGCGGCGCAGCCCGCCCCGCCGCCGTCAACGGCGTTCGAAAAGCTGAAGACCTCAATTCTGGTGCTCGCTAGAAGTCGCCGCGGGGCTTCAGCCTGAACGTGTAGCTCGTCTCCTGGGCGCCGTCGGCGCGGCGCGTGATCTTCCCGAACAGAATCCCCGATGCCTGCCGTGCCCGGAACTCCTTCGTCGCGAGGGGGTCGTCCTCGAACATCACCTCGGACCCCTGCCGCCCGCAGCAGCTCGTGACGAAACTCAGGTGGATGTGTCCGGGCACGTCGTTACTGGGATAGGCCGCAGGCCGGATGGTGCGGAACTCGAACCGTCCCTGCGCGTCGGTCACGGCCCAGCCCTTGAGCGGCCAGGGATCGGCGGCGCCGGGCGCCGCGTAGATGCCCTTGGTGTCGGTCTGGTAGGCGAACACCTCGACCCCAGGGGCCGGTTTGCCGGCGGGGTCGAGGACGAGGCCGTGCATCACGAAGGGGATCCCCGCCTGGCCGACAGGCGCGATCCGTTCGATGCTGGTGACGCGCGCAGGCTTGAGCTTCTGCGCGTTCTCCCACATGCGCGCGAAGGTCTGATCCTGCGCGGACGGGGAGGCGACGGTGACGAGCGTTGTGATGAGCGCGAGAAATGTCGTCTTCATGGAGTTAAGACGACGGAGGCGGTGGAACTGTTAACAGGCGGGTTGGAGGTTGGAGATCGGAGGTTGGGGGTTGGACGTTGGAGGTTGGTGCACCCGCGCGCCCCGACCGCCGATCTCCAACTCCGATCTCCAACCTCCAACCTCCAACCTCCGGACTCGGGTCTTACTCCACCCGGTAGTTTGGCGCTTCCTTGGTGATGATGACGTCGTGGACGTGCCCTTCGCGGAGACCGGCGGGGCTGACGCGGATCATCCGTGCTTCGCGCTGCAGGGCCGGGATGTTCGCGCAGCCCGTGTAACCCATGCCGGCCCGAAGGCCGCCCATCAACTGGTGCACCATCGCGGCGACGGAGCCCTTGTGGGCGACGCGCCCCTCGATACCCTCCGGCACGAGCTTCTCGCCGTCTTCCGGGTTGGCCTCGAGATCGAACTCGTCCTGGAAATAGCGGTCGCGGCTGCCGGCCCGCATGGCGCCGAGCGAGCCCATGCCGCGATACTCCTTGAAGCTGCGCCCCTGGAACAGAATCAGCTCGCCGGGGCTCTCGTCGGTGCCGGCGAAGAGGCTGCCGATCATCACAGCGTTGGCGCCGACGGCGATCGCCTTGGTGATGTCGCCGGAGTAGCGGATCCCGCCGTCCGCGATGACCGGCACGTGGTGCGGCGCGGCCGCCCGCGCGCATTCCGCGATCGCGGTGATCATCGGCACGCCGATGCCGGCGACGACGCGCGTGGTGCAGATCGACCCGCCGCCGATACCCACCTTCACCGCGTCCACGCCGCGCTCGATGAGCGCCTCGGTCGCTTCTCCGGTGGCGACGTTGCCGGCGATCAGATCCACCTTCGGGAACTGCCGCCGCAGGAGGTGGACCATGTCGAGGACCCCC
>JANOJK010000832.1:0-1758 GCA_031408165.1 Acidobacteriota bacterium
CCTGCTGTGCGCGCGCGCCCGGCTGCACGAGGACGGCGAGCGCAAGGACGAAAGCGGCAGCGGTACGTGCGCGATGCATAAAGCACTCCTTGGAAACCCTGTGAGGATACCACCGGCGCGGGAGCCGGAGGACGCGGAGGACGCGGAGGACGCGGAGGAAGATGAACACAGAGGCACAGAGATCACAGAGGCGCACAGAGCAAGGGGGTAACGAGAAAGCGGCCGCGGAATACGCGGACGAGACTGGCGACTGGTAGCAGGTGGTGGCCCCCTGTCACGTACGATCTCTCGCGGCGGTCGCGGAGAAGCCGGGGCCGGAAGGGCCGGCGGTCAGGGCGAGCCTGAACGACCGGCCGCTTCCGGCCGTGTCCGAGCGTGGGCCGCGCGGCGTGCCTGGTCAGATCTGCGCCCTCCGCAGGTGGGCGAGCTCTGCGCCAGATCGTCCGTGACCGGTGCCAGGTGCGCCTGCGCGCACGAATAGTGCAGCCGCACCACGCCGTCCTCGTACTGCTTCGTGGACGTCAGCGTCACCGGCAGCGTCCGCTCCGCGGCTTGTATGAGCGGAATGCCCTCGCCGATGAACGTCGGGATGACGTGGATGATGAAATCGTCAACCTCGCCCGCGTCAGTGAACGACGCGATGATCCCGGCGCCGCCCATAATCCAGATGTCCTTGCCCGGCTGCGCGCGCAGGCGGGCGGCGAAGTCCTTCACCGGCTCGTTGACGAACTCGACCCCCTTGACCGGCTTCGCCGGCGGGTTGTGGGTGAACACGTAGTTCTTCACCTTCGGTCCGAAGCCGCCGCCGCCCCCCTTCCCGCCGACGCTGCTGTAGGTCTTCCTCCCCCACAGGATGGCGTCGATGGATTTGAAGAACTCGCCCATCCCATAGCTGCCCGCGATCGGCGGCCGGTCGAGCCAGTCGACCCGGCCGTCCTTCCGCGCGATGAACCCGTCCGCGCTCGTGGCGACGTACACGATGATCCGGCGTTTTGTAAACGTCTGTTTACTAACCATGCCGCTGAAAGTAAACGATCGTTTATAATCTGTCAAGCCCCATGGCCGGCCGTCCCAGAACCGTCTCCGACGAGGACCTGATCAACGCGACGCTGCGCGTGATGTCGCGGCTCGGCCCGGTGAAGCTGACGCTCGCGGAGGTCGGCAAGGAGGCCGGGGTGACCGCCGCGACGCTGGTGCAGCGGTTCGGCTCGAAGCGCGCGCTGCTGCTGAAGATCTGTGCGGGCGCGGCGGCGTTCACCGACGCGTGCTTCGACATGGTGCGCACGGATCATCCGGCCTCCCCGCTCGATGCGTTGATGGCCGCTGCAACCGGCATGGCCGCCCACGCGCACAGCCCCGAGGAGCTCGCGAACTCGCTCGCGTTCCTCCAGATCGACATCACCGATCCGGCGTTCCACGTGCACACGCTCGAGATGTCGCGGAAGAACGTGGCCGGTTACCGGGCGCTGTTGAAGGAGGCGATCGCCGCCGGGGAGATGAAGGCGCACGACACCGGGCGGATGGCCCGCGCGGTCAACGCCGTCGCGGCCGGATCCCTCATCAACTGGGCCATCTTCCGAGAGGGCTCGGCGGCTCGGTGGGTGCGGCGCGATCTGGACACCCTGATCGAGCCCTATCGCGTAAAAACAGAGTAGCCGCGTGTCACGTACGATCTCACGCTGAGCGCGCTGACACGCAGAGGGAGCTAAGCAAGTCGCATTGAAACGGAGGGCGCCATGTCAAAAGAAACCGTCTTAC
>JANOJK010000833.1:0-1864 GCA_031408165.1 Acidobacteriota bacterium
CCTGCTGTGCGCGCGCGCCCGGCTGCACGAGGACGGCGAGCGCAAGGACGAAAGCGGCAGCGGTACGTGCGCGATGCATAAAGCACTCCTTGGAAACCCTGTGAGGATACCACCGGCGCGGGAGCCGGAGGACGCGGAGGAAGGTGAACACAGAGGCCCAGAGATCACAGAGGCGCACAGAGCAAGGCGATAACGAGAAAACGGCCGCGGAATGCGCGGACGAGACCCGCGGCGAAGAAACTGAAGAAGCGGCCGCTCGCGGCGTTCTACCTTCGACCTGTTGATGCTCCCGAACCAGCGCCACGGCGTCGGCGATGCGTCGAACTCCATGACACGGCGGCGGTGGGACTACTTCGGGAGACACCTGCTCAACATCGAGCCGTCGAAGGAGTACGAGTTGAAGCCGCCGCCTGCCGCCGGACGCGGCGGCGGCGGACAGTAAAAACGGGACGCGGCGTCAGTAACGAAATTGTCGTTTGATGCGGGGCGCGCAGCGGCAGCGGGGAGAAAATGCGGCGCGGCGTGACTGACGATATTGGGTCTTGATCCGGAGCGCGCGCTAGAGCAGAGTGTGCGGCACACCGGAGGGTTGTTCTTTCCCACTGACCTTTCGCGCCGCGGGTGTGGCGGCGCAGCTGCGGCAAGGCCCGAAGGAGGCGCGTCATGCGACATCCACGGGCGGCGATGCTCTCGATCTCGGCGGCGGCGGCGGTCTACCTCGTATCGGCGTCACTTGTCGTGCAGGGCCAGGGCGGACCCTCTGAGGCACCGGCAGGGTTCGACAACCGGACCAACGGAATGATTTCGCAGGCGGCGTTCGATGCCGCCAAGGCGACGTTCGAGGAGCGCGAAGAGAGATCGCAGAGGGACTGGGCCCGGTCTATAACGCCCAGGCCTGTGCGGAATGCCACCAGAACCCCGTCACCGGCGCAATCAGCCAGGTCGCCGAACTGCGCGCGGGACATCTCAACGCCGCAGGAACCTTCGTCGATGCGCCCGGCGGGTCGCTCATCAACGATCGGGCGGTCGACGCCTCCATCCAGGAGCGCGTGCCCGGCCTCGAGAACATCCGCACCTTCCGGATGTCCACCAACACCCTCGGCGCCGGCTTCGTCGAGGCGATCAACTCGAACACGCTCCTCGCGATCGCCAACGCGCAGCCGGGGCAGAGCGAAGGACGCATCGCCGGCCAAGTGATCACCGTGCCGGTTCTCGAGGCGAACGGCGCCGTCCGCGTCGGCCGCTTCGGTTGGAAGAACCAGCACGCCAGCCTCGTGTCGTTCGCCGCGGACGCGTACCTGAACGAGATGGGCATCACGAGCGCGCTGCAGCCGGTCGAGAACACGTCGCTCGGCCGCTCGGTACTGGCCTTCGATCCACCGGCGCTGCGCGAGGTCGGCGGGTTCGTCGAAGACGAGGAAGACGCGGACCCAGCCGCTCTGGGGCGTGCGGACGCATGCTCGCCACATGCACGACGGCGCGTCGCTGACGTTCACCGAATCGATCCTGCGCCACGCCGGCGAAGCACTGGACGTCACCAACCGCTTCCGCCTGCTCAGCGCGAGCCAGCGGAACCAGATCGTCGTGTTCCTGCAGTCACTCTGACAGAAGCCAGAAGCCGGTAACCGGTCGCCAGGACGGTCTGGTTACTGGCGACTGGTAGCAGGTGGTGACCCCCTGTCACGTACGATTTCTCGCGGATGTCGCCGAGAAGCCGGGGGCGGAAGGGCCGGCGGTCAGGGCGGGCCTGAACGACCGGCCGCTTCCGGCCGTGTCCGAGCGTGGGCCGCGCGGCGTGCCTGGTCAGATCTGCGCCCTCCGCAGGTGGGCGAGCTCTGCGCCAGATCGTCCGTGACCGGTGCCA
>JANOJK010000799.1:0-2004 GCA_031408165.1 Acidobacteriota bacterium
GAGTGTCATGACCGCACTTAGGTAGAACGCCTTGGCGCGACCGGCGTGTCGTAGTGTGAGTCGGAGATCGTAGAGTAATGTGCGAAAGAACATTGACGCCTCCCCTCCGGACGATTGGGCAGTGTAATCGCCTTTCTCTGAGCTCGTGCTCCTATCGGGCCGTACGTCAAACGGACTGCTCGCGCGACTGGGTGCCGTTCAGGAGTCCCGCACACGTTCGTGAAGCGCGTCGTCGCTGACACGAACGTTTTTGTCAGCGCACTGCAGTTCGGAGGCAAGCCGAAACAACTTCTCGACCTCGCCACCGATGGTCAGGTCGACCTTGCTCTCTCCGAAGCCATCATCGCGGAGACGCTTCGCGTCCTCAAGGACAAGTTCCACCGCGCGCCTGGCGCCGCCGTTGTAAGCTGATCTGTCCAGTCGGCCCTCACCATGGCAATCGATCTTGACGCCCTCGACGGAGAATCGGCTTCTCTCGATTTCAAGTCGTCCTTCGATCCGGAGTCGAAACAGGATTGGTGTGAGCTGATCAAGGACATAGTCGCCATGTCCGACTCCGGCGGCGGATCGATCGTCGTCGGAGTCGATGATGATGGGAACCTGTCGAACTCGGACATTGCTCCTTTGCTGGCAGTTGATCCTGCTGACGTAACGAACAGAGTCCACAGCTACACCGATCAGCACTTCGCAGCATTTGACATCGTTCAAGGCCTGCGCTTCGGCAAGCCCGTAGCTGTCATCAAGGGTCGGTGCGTCGCGCATCCCGATCGTGTTCACAGCGCATGGCGGCTACGCGGCACCGGGCGGCGGCCAGAAGGCGGCGTTCGTCAAAGGAAGCGTCTACTTCCGGCACGGCGCGAAGAGTGAGCCTGGAACCAGCGATGACTTGCGGCAGGCCCTGGAACGCGAGCTTGAGCAGGTGAAGGGATTCTGGCTGGATGGCATCGGAAAGGTCATGGCCGCACCGGCCGGATCGACGGTTCAGATCGTTCAGCGAGCGATCACGCTCAAGGATTCAGCTGAAGCCACTCCGGTTCGACTGACCACTGTCGACGGAGCACCCACAGTGGGCGTAGACAGCGTCGCCCTCCGAGACACGCCGGAAGCAACCGCAATCCGGTTGACCAATGACGAGAGTGCCCCCACCCTGAGCGTGATGCAGGCGGACAACTCCGATCCGCGAAGCTCTGCGGTCTTGAAGCGCTGGCATTAATGCTCTAAGACGTTATATTATTGCCGTCAGGCTGTCGAAAATGCATAAGCGACAGTGGGACACTGTTCTGTACGGAATCGCCGAAGGCCAAGCCGGGTACTTCACGGCCGCCCAGGCGCGGGCGGCCGGGCTCCATCAGGTCCGTCTCGTCCAGCTCGCCCAGCAGGGGGACATCGAGCGCGTGTCTCGCGGTGTGTACCGTTTCACCCGCTTCCCTGTGTCCCGACTTGGCAACTACATGGAGGCCGTTCTGTGGCCCCAGGTCCGCCGGCCCGATGTCGTCGGCGTGATCTCGCATCAGTCCGCCCTGTCCATCCACGAGCTGTCTGACGTTAGCCCGGCGCGTGTTCACGTGACGCTGCGGACCACCGTTCGCATCCGCCGTGAGGTGCCCAAAGGGCTGGTCATCCACTACGCGGATCTGGCGCCCGGCGATGTCGAGCGCGTTGAAGGTGTGCCCGTCACGACACCAGCCAGGTCCATTCGTGACGCGCACGCCAGCCACCTTGGGAACGACCTCGTTGGCCAGGCGATCGCCGATGGACGACGCTCGGGTGTCCTTTCTATCGTCGAGGCTAATCGTCTGGAACGCGAGCTGCTTGGGACCCGGCCGAAACGCCGGCGCGCGACGCCCGCGCGCGTGGATGCTAGGTGACGGCGGATCCGAAACGACCGACCGGCCCTCCGCCGTCGGCCGGCGTGCTGGCGAGGTATGCGCAGGCGTACGCGCGCGAGCTCGGGGTCGCCGAAGGTCGCGTTCGCGCATGGGTGGCCTACATGATCCTGGCGGG
>JANOJK010000848.1:0-2267 GCA_031408165.1 Acidobacteriota bacterium
TTAGAAATAGCGGATGCCCGCTTGCAGGTCCCAGAATGGCGCCACCAGGCGTCCGAAAAGGACTTGTAAGTAGGCATCCTCCAGCTTGCCTTTATAGGGTTTCGTGCCTTCTGTGTAGATCCAAAGCCGGTTGTAGTCGACCAGCCGCGCGTAGGTAACGCCGCCCCCGATGGAACCCGCCACCACCTCGATGGTGCGCGGCCATTGGGCCTTGGCCCAGAAGGTCGTCGGACCTTGCCTGAACTCGTACCAGTACATGCCCAGCGGGTCGTTGTCGCCGGGCGCGGGCACGTTGCGCGACTGGAATCGCTTTCCGGTGATCAGGTCGGCGCGGCCGTCGCCGTTGATGTCGCCGAGCACGGACGCGTGCGCATGCGACCACGAGTGGTCGATGACGTGCTGCTGCCACACGCCGTCGGCGCGCTGCTCGAACCAGCACAGCCCGTAGCTGTGCGCACTGGTCGTCAGCACGTCGTTGCGGCCATCGCCGTTGATGTCGAGCACGTAGAGGAACCCCCACTCGGCGCCGCGCGCGGGAGGCGCCGGAGTCGTGCCCGTCGCGGGGAGCGCCGGTGAGGCCGCTGCCCCGGCCGGAGGAAGCGCGACCGCCGGGGGAGTGGTCAGCGACGGCGCAACGGGCGGCGAGGGCGCCGGAATCATTCGCTGCTGCCAGTCGGTCGCGTGGAACTTCCACTCGCCGGGCGCACGCGGATCGGCGGGCGCCTCCAGCCATCCTTGCGGAGTCACGATGTCGCTGCGCTTGTCGCCGTTCACGTCGCCGGCGCCGATGCCGTGACCGTAGCTTCGAGGGCTGACGGTATGTTTCACCCACGCGCCATTCTGGAGGTCGTACCATGACAGCGGCGCGGCCACGGTGTTGAACTGGGGCAGCAGATCGTCAGCCTTTCCGTCATTGTCGAGATCGACGAGGAAGGCGAACTCGGTCGGTCCGATCGCATCGATCAGATTTTCCGTCCATGCGCCGCCGCCTGTGCCGGGGTTCTTCATCCAGACAATCCGCTTCGCGAAGTAGCCGATCTGGATCACGTCCATGAACCCATCGCCGTCCACATCGATCGGCAGGTCGCTGAACGAATCGATGTAGCCGCTGCTGACGGGAATCGTGCGAATCGGCCGTTTGGTCCAGCCCGGGGCCTCGTACCAGCTCTCGGCCGATACGATGTCGAGCTTGCCGTCGTTGTTGAAGTCGGCGACGGCGGCGGACTCAGCCGCGCCGCCGTCGATCTGCACCATCGCAAATCGCTTGTCCCCCTGAGCGGCCACGCCGGGCAGCAAGAGGACGGCAAGTGTGGCGGCGAGAACACCGAACCTGCAAATGCACATAGGGGGATTCTACGCCCGACGCCCTGGCACTTCGGCTGGCGGTCCCTCGAACCGGCGTATCATGACAGCCGAAGGGAGACCAACATGTCGCGTAGTCTGAGCGTGGCGATGCTCATCGCAATCTTAGCGGGAGTCGGCGCGGAGGCGCAGGCTCCGGCGCAGCAGCCGACCGGAGAGTCCAAGACAACCTGGTTTTTCTACACCGTCAAGTGGGGCTTTCAGGACGAGTTCCTCGACCTCTTTCAGCGGAATCATTATCCGATTCTCAAGGAAATGGAGAAGAACGGCCAGTACCTGTCGGTCAGGACCTTCGTGCCGGAAAACCATGGCGATGGCCGCGCCGACTGGACGTTCGCCGTCGAGCTCGTCGCGCCTGCGAAGCGCCCCACCGCGCCGACCGAAGCGGAGATCATCGCCAGGCTCTATCCGGATCGCGCCAGGCTGGCAACAGAAGAACAGCGCCGGTTCGAGCTGCTGGTCGCGCACTGGGACGTCCCGCTCAACCGGATCGATCTGGGCACCCGGAAACCGAGCCGCTAGTCCACTCGCGACGCCGAACGCTGCGAGGCGGCATGAGGAACACTATACAGAGGCCGAGGGATCAGCGCCCGCGCAAGCCGTCATCGGTCATCATCAGCAGCCGGTGAAGATAATCCGGATGCACGCCGAGAAGCCGCGCCGCATCGGCGATCAGCAGCCGGGCCGATCGGGGTTGGCACGGCAGGCGAGAAGCTCCTCCAGTGCCCGCCGGACCTCCTCCTTCGCGTTCGCGTTCTGCCTGTCCCGGTTGGCGGCCTTGATGTGCCTGGCCAGGAATTGGATGACCTGCACGAAGTCAATCCCGGAGGGGTACAACGTGGCCCCTCGAAACTCCTCCTTCGTCACCTGCTCGAGGAACTCGTGGTGGTAGGACCGGAACCACG
>JANOJK010000804.1:0-3162 GCA_031408165.1 Acidobacteriota bacterium
GTGGAGCCGGCGCCAGACGGTATCGGGGTTCTTCACCGTTCCGATGTTCGGCGCATGACGATGAAACTTCTGAGCCGCAGCGCTGGCGGCAGCTGCCGGCCGGGATCGACGGCGCCTACCGGTTGCTGGCCAACCTGCTGAGTCTTGGGAAAACCTCGTGACATTCTCGCCCGATTACGTACGGCTCGTCCTCAACGAAAACTTCGAAGACGCCAAGGCGCAGTTCATGACGCCGCTGCTGGCCATCGAATACGCGCATCTCGTGATGCTCGCGGAGCAGCAGATCGTCGCGCGGGAGGAGGCGGGCTCGATTCGCCGGGCGCTCGACGGGATCGTCGAGGAGGCCATCCGTGAGGTCGCATACGACGGCACCTACGAGGATCTGTTCTTTTATCTCGAGCGGCTCATCGTTGCCGGGTGCGGGGAGGACGCGGCCGGCCGCCTGCACACGGCGCGCTCGCGCAACGACATCGACATGACGATGTACCGGATGTCGCAGCGGCAGCTGATCCTGGCGGTCCTCGAAGGCAGCTTCGCCCTCCGCGGGGCGCTCATCGCGCTGGCGGATCGGTACCGCACCGCGGTCTTCGCCGCGCACACGCACACGCAGCCGGCGCAGCCCTCCACGATCGCGCACTACCTGCAGGCGGTCGTCGAGCAGTTGGAGCGCGACGCCGTCCGGCTCGAGGCGGCCTACGCCAGCACGAACCGGAATCCGCTCGGCGCGTGCGCCATCACCGGGACGGGCTTTCCCATCGACCGCGATCGCACCGCGGCGCTGCTCGGCTTCGACGGCGCCACGTGCAACACCTACGGCAGCATCGCGACCGTCGACTACCTGCTCGAGAGCGCGAGCGCCACGGCCGTCCTGCTCGTCGGGCTCGGCCGCGTCGTCCAGGATCTGCTCCTGTGGTGCACGATGGAGTTCGGGTACCTCCGCCTCGCGGACGGGTTCGTCCAGGGCAGCAGCATCATGCCGCAGAAGCGCAACCCGGTCGCGCTGGAGCACGCTCGCGCCATCGCGAGCAAGGCGCTCGGGCAGGCAACGGCGCTGATGGTGGCCGCGCACAACACCCCGTTCGGCGACATCGTCGATACCGAGGACGACCTGCAGCCGCTGGTCGCGCAGATGTTCAAGGACGCCGCGCGCGCGGTGTCCCTCGTGGCGGCCGCGATGGTGGACGCCACCTTCGACGTGGAAAAGCTCGCCGAGCGGGCCGGCCAGAACTGGATCACCGTGACCGAGCTGGCCGATACCCTGGCGCGCGACCACGGCCTGCCGTTCAAGGCGGGGCACACGATCGCGGCGAAGCTGATCGCCGGCGCCCGTGCGGCGCCGGGACAGCCCCTGGCGACGACGCTGTGCGACGTGGCGAAAGAGGTCACCGGGAAGGCCATCGTCTACACGGACGAGCAACTCGCGGAGATCCTCAGTCCGCAGCATTTCGTCGAGGTGCGCAAAACCTACGGCGGGCCCTCGCCGTCGGAAACACTGCGCGCGATCGGTGTGTCGAAGCTGGCACTCGCGGCGGACATGGCGTGGCTGGCTGCCGCGCGCGGGCGGCTGCACGCGGCGGCCAGGCAACTGAAGGAGGCCGCTCGCGGACTGTAGGCTTTGGGCTTTGGGCTTTAGGGGCTTTAGCTCCGTTGGGCTGGCGTTCCCGCGCCGGGTCACGGCGAACGGCGTCAGCACCAACACGGCCGGGCCGCTGATCGCCGCACCGCCGTGGGTGAAGATCGCCCGCGCCAGCGACGTGATCACCGCGTCCTGGTCGGACGATGGAACGACGTGGAACGTCGTCGGATCGGACACGATCGCGATGCAACCGACCGTCTTCGTCGGCGTGACGAACAGCAGCCACAACGCGTCGGCGCTGGGCGCCGCGAAGGTTGACGGCGTCAAACGGTAGCGACCACATGTCTGGCCTCCTGCTCGAGGGCCAGCTGATCCCCGCGGATCGTCAGATGATCGACCGGGCGCATCTTGTGGCGTCAACGTCATTGGCTGCACGCTCACGCCGTTCGGCGGCTCAGGCACGTTCGCCAGCAGCGGCGAATCGATCCGCAACACGCCCTACGTCGATCTCCGCGTTCGGCTCTGCACAAGGCCCACCACGACCTGTGTTGGAGGGGGTAGCGCGTTCTCTGAACGGGTAGTTGCTGCCCTCTATAGCCGCTGATTTTCCGGAGAATTTGCAGATTTACCCGTTGTGCTTACTGCAGAGCTGTGCAATTCTTGACGCCCAGTTCAACCCGCCTCCGGGAGCAGCAATGTCGAAACGCGTAGCAGCCGTTCTGTTGATGTGCATGTTCGGATCGGCCGCGATCGTCTCCGCACAGAATCCGACGTTCGACGGGAAAGGATTCCAGGAGGGACGCGACACGTTCTCGCAGTTGCCCTTCGAGCACGTCGACACGCTCACCGGTAACCTGCTTCTCACCTTCACGGACCTAATGCTGCCCGGCAACGCGGGGCTCGATCTCCGGTTCCAGCGAACCTTCAACAGCAAGCGCGGCGCGCAATGGACGTTCGGTCTCGCCGGCATGCCGATGCGGATCCTCAACGCGGACGTGATGCCGCCGTCGTGGCTCGAAGAGCACAAGGCGCCGGTGGTCGTACTCGCCGACGCCGGCGAACATGAATCGACGCTCCTCGATTTCAGCAGCGAGCGCGTGGCCGTCACGCGCGAGTTCTGGCGCTACGATCGCGGCACCCACGAGCTGTCGCTCCCCAACGGGTTGGTGTGCGAGTTCGGCCTGCTCGATGCGACCGGCCAAGACCCGGCGCATGCACCGCTCGGCCGCAACGTGCGGTATCTCACAGCGGTGCGTGATCCGTTCGGCAACCGCATCGAGCTCCGGTACCAAAACGGCAACACCGGGCCGCTGCTCACGACGATCCAGCAGGACGTCGATCCCGGTCACGCACGAAACGTCGCGCTGACCTACGAATCGGATTTCCTGCAGGAGCTTCGGTTTGTCTCGTACCTCGGGCGCACGTGGGAGTACCGCTACCAGCCCGGCGAGGCCGGACAACCGCAGCTCGTCGAGGTGATTCCGCCGACGGGACCGCGCTGGACCTACGGCTACGGCAGCGGCGCGTTGACATCGGTGAGGACGCCGCACGGCGGAGTGATCACGTTCGACTACGAGTCGCACATC
>JANOJK010000912.1:0-6797 GCA_031408165.1 Acidobacteriota bacterium
ACGAACCCGCCCTCCACGCCGGTGACGAATTGCGGCGTCTGTGCCGCGAACCCGGCCGGATCCCAGCGGCCCCGCGTGACGACGGTCCCGCCCCACCGCCCCATCGAGCCGCCCCAGTCGACGATCAAGTACTGCGCCTCGCGCTTCCAGCGCGCCACGCGCGTCACGTAGATCGCCGTGTTCGACCCGCGGGCGACGTCGCGCTGGTCCTTGTTGTCCCAGTTCGAGATGAGCATCGAAAGGATCTTCAAGCCGGCGAGCTCCGGCGTCCCGACGAAGGGGTTGTCGGTCCAGGACCAGCTGTGCGCCTCGAACAGCTTCTCGACGTCGGGATCGTCGAGCTCGAAGCGCGCGTCGACGAAGCAGCCGTCCTGGTCGAGGCACGGCGCCGCCCGCGACAACGTGCCGGCGCCACCGATCGTCCCGGACGGCACGTAGTGCGTGATCTCGGCGTAGTACCCGCACGCCCATGCGAGCCGCACCGCGAAGGCCTCGGGCTGGACCTCGGGTCCCCACTTGATGCGCCAGCGGCAGCCATTCGCGTCCCGCACCGAGACGCACGGTTGCGAGCCGCTCGAATGCTCCTCGATAAACGTGAACGGTGCGACCGGCGCCTGGGCCGGCCCGCCCGGTCCCGACGCGACGTCGAGCCGTTCCACCTGTCCCGGATCGCGCCAGAGCCGATGCCGCACGCCGAACAGCGGGCGCGGGCCGGCCCGCCATACCCTGTACGAGCTCTTCGCGCGCCAGAACAACCGCAGCGCGACGTATGCCCCCGCGACGCCGGCGATGCTCCACGCGGTATAGACGAGCACGTCATGCATTGAGGGAGAACCTCCGCCAGCGTTGATCCACGGTTGAGCTGTCCGGCCCCAACACAACCTCCTGTTGCCTGAGCTTCGCAATACCGATGCCCGGATGGCGCCGCCCTGCGTCGTACAATCTGGTTAGTGACGATTCGCCACACCCGACTCTCGGGATCGACGGGTTGGTTTGACGCGACGCTTCACTGCTGACTCCATGAAAATCGCCACGTGGAATGTGAACGGGATCCGGGCGCGCCAGTCGCAGGTCCAGGAATGGGTCGCACGCGAGCAGCCCGACATCGTCTGCCTGCAGGAGATCAAGGCAGCGCCGGACCAGGTGCCTGCGACCCTCTGTGAGATGGAAGGCTACTGGTGTTACTGGCACGGGACAAAGGGGTATTCCGGCGTCGGCCTGCACGTCAGGAAAGCGTTTTCCCCCGAGCGCCCCGCGTTCAACCATCCGGCCTTCGATTACGAGAGCCGGATTGTGATGGCGACCGTGCAGGGCCTGATCTTCGCATCGATCTACGTGCCCAACGGCGGCAAGGACTATCCGGCGAAGATGCGGTTTCTCGAGGCGCTGCGGCAGTACACGGCGGATTTGCATGCCGCGGGCCAGCACGCCGTCCTGTGCGGCGACCTGAACATCGCCCGCGCCGAGATCGACGTGCACCCGAAGGAGCGAAAGCCGCGCGCGATCGGCCAGCTCCCGGAAGAGCGCGACCTGCTGGAGCGGATCATCGCGAACGGACTCGTAGACACGGGCCGTGCCCTGGAGCCCGGGAACGACCAGATGTTCACCTGGTGGGCCCCCTGGCGGGACATGAAAGCGCGCAACATCGGCTGGCGCCTGGATTACGTCCTGGCCAGCGAGCCCATCTTCGCCAGGGTCCAGGGCTGCGTCATTCAACGCGAAGTCGGCACGAGCGACCACGGCCCCGTCGTGGCGACGTTCTCAGGGTTCGAGCCGGCGGGACAACGCGCCGGCGCCGGAGAGGAGGAGATTAAGGATGAGACCAGGGACGAGACGCTCGTGCCTGCCCTGCCCGGCCTCCTGTTCTCTTGTGAGAAACCTCTGGAAACAGGAGTAGTCTGCAGAGAGGCCAATGCATAGGCACCTCCTGGCGCTCGTAACGGTCGTGGCGGCGGTGGTGGCGCTTGGCGGCCAGCACCCCGGGGCCCAGACGCCTCCTGCGCAGCCGCCGACCGCCCCGGCGCCGGCCAGTCAGCAGGATCCTCCGCCTCCCCCTCCGCAGCAGCCGCCGATCTTCAGGGCGGGCACGAATCAGGTGCGCGTCGACGTCACGGTCCTCGATCGGAAGGGGGAGCCGGTCACGAACCTGACGAAGGACGACTTCGACGTCCGCGAGGACGGCGTTCCGCAGACCATCGACACGATCAAGCTCGTCGAGGCCAGCGGCGTCGCACCCGAGGACGATACGTCGCTGCCGATCCGCTCGCCGCAGCACGCCGCCGTCGAGGCCGCGCGCGACGACATCCGCGTGTTCGTCATTTTCTGGGACGAGTACCACATCGGCCAGATGGCGCCGGCCATCCGCGCGCGCGAGGCGCTCAGCAACTTCGTCCAGTTCGCGTTCGGCCCCACCGACCTCGTCGCGCTCACCGATCAGCTGACGCCGACCGACGCCATCCGGTTCACGCGCGACCGCCGTGCGCTCGCCGACCAGGTGCACAAGCTGAAAGGCCGTCAAGGGGTCTACATCCCGGTCCGGAGCGCCGTGGAAGAGGCGCAGATGTACCGGTCGCGCGACATCGAGATGCTGCGGTCGCAGGTCACCGCCACGGCGCTGGAGTCGACGATCGCGTTTCTCGGATCGATCAAGGAAGGGCGCAAAGCGATCCTCTTCGTCTCGCAGACGATCGGCCGGGTGGGCACGGGGCCGATGGACAGCTTCACGTGGCTCGACGGCGCGATCCGCATCGCCAACGCGCACAACACGTCGATCTACGCCTTCGATCCGCGCGGACTCGACATGAACATCCGCCCGTCCGACATCCTGCACACGCTGGCGGATCAGACCGGCGGCAAGCAGATCTCGAACAACGAGCCGGCGCAGTCGCTGCGGGAGGTCGTGAAGAACGCGAGCGCGTTCTACCTGCTTGGCTACGCGTCCGCGAAGAACCCCGCGGACGGGAAGTTCCACAAAATCGCGGTCAAGGTGAAGCGGCCCAACGTCGAGGTCCGCGCGCGGACAGGCTATTACGCCCCTTCGAATACAGAGATGGATTCGGCGCGGACCAGGGCCGCCCGGGACACCGCGCCGCCCGAGATCT
Source organism: Acidobacteriota bacterium (assembly GCA_031408165.1). Classification (GTDB taxonomy): domain Bacteria; phylum Acidobacteriota; class Vicinamibacteria; order Vicinamibacterales; family 2-12-FULL-66-21; genus JAICSD01. The sequence continues at coordinate 3,102 of JANOJK010000912.1, forward strand.
CGAAAGCCCTCTCCACGATCGTCGACGCGCCGCACGTGGCAGTCTCGGGCGATCTGTGGGTCGGCGCCGCGCCCGGCCCCGGCGGCAAGCCACGCGTCACGGCGGCATGGACGCCCCGCGACGGCGCCGCCGAAGGGGGCGTGTCGCTGCGCGCCAGCGGGACAGACGGTCGCGTGTATTTCGACGGCCCGGTGAGCGGCAACCGGGTCACCTTCGACGCCGCCCCGGGCACCATCCGCCTCCGGCGTCACGTCATCGACGCCGATGGCTCACCGGGCGACCGGGCAGAGGCCACGATCGACGTACCGGACTTCGCGCGCCTGCCGCTGTCGATCACCTCGCCCGTGGTGTTTCGCGGACGCACCCCGCTCGAACTGCGCGCGATCCAGGCCTCACCCGATCCCCAGCCGTTCGCCGGCCGCCAGTTCGAGCGCACCGATCGCATCTTCCTCCGCTTCGCGGTGGTGGGCCCCGCGGCCGCCGACGCGACCGTGACCGCGAACCTCCTCAGCCGGCGGGGCGCACAGCTCGCGACCCTGCCTCTCAAGAGCGTGCCGGATCGCGGCTACGAGATCGACATTCCAATCGGCTCGATCGCCCGCGGCGAGTACGTCATCGCGGTCGATGCATCGCACGGCGCGGATCAGGCGAAGACCCTGGTCTCATTCCGCGTGGGAAGCCCCCAGCAATAGGGAAGGAGTCGAAGGACAGGAAGGAGACGAAGAATCGTTCCTTCCCTCCTTCGATCCTTCGATTCCTTCCCTTATTGGAGGGTGAAGTTCACCGTCACCGTCATCATCATGGCGGCCGGCGCGCCATTCATGAGCGTGGGCGTGAACTGCCACTGCTTCACCGCCACGAGGGCGGCCTCGTCCAGCATCGGGATCGAACGAAGCACACGCGCCGCGGCGATCTTGCCGTCTTCGTCCAGGACGGCCTCGATGATGACGACCCCTTGCACGCGATCCGCCTGTGCCTCCGGTGGATACGCCGGTTTGACGTCCCGGACCTTCACGGGCGGCTTGATGTTGCCGCCCACCCGGAGCGGTTTGAGCCGATCCACGATCGCCTGGAATTCGGGAGAGGCCGGCAGGTCCTGCGGGGTGGGCGACGCGCGCCCGGGCGTTGCGGCCGGCTGCAGGGCGGTCGCCTTGTCCTTCAGCTCGTCCGCCTGCCGTATCAGCGTCCGGCGCTCCTCATCGGTGCGGGCCAGGTTGGCCTGCATGCGCAGGAAGATGTTCTTGTAGATGATCGACGGCACGTAGTCCGGGTTCATCGCGAGCGCGCGGTCCTCGGCGGCGATGCCCTTCAGGATCGTATCGAGCCTCTGCTCCGGCGTCAGCGTCGTGTCACTGTTCGCCTTCTGCCAGTACTGCTGCGCGAGGCGATGATGCGCTTCCGGGGTGAGCGGATCCCGCGGGGGTCTCTGATCCTGGGTGGCGGCATGGAGCGGGAACGCACGCACCGCGCCCAACGTGCCCCCACCCAGGGCCGCGACCAGCACGAACGACGCAACCGAGACGCGAATCGAAGACATTCCAGCCTCCTTTGACAGCAGCATGACGCGATAGAAGAGATGCCGGCGCGCCGAGAACGCCGCCGAGGACGCGCCGGTTTCGTCGGCGAACGACATCAGCGTGTCCAGGTAGGTGCGCCGGGCATTGGTGAGCAGGATCGAGAGCTCGTCGACGACCGTCTCGCGCGCGAGCTGCACCCGCGAGACGAGCCACCACATGGCCGGGTGGAACCAGAACACGGCCCGGACGATCTCTTCGCCCAGAAGCCAAACCCAGTCGCGGCGCTGCACGTGAAAGAGCTCGTGCGCGACGACCGCCCTCAGCGCGCCGGCGTCCGCCGCCTTCAGCGCGTCCGGGAGGAGCACCACCGGAGTGAAGAACCCGAACGTGACCGGGTGCCGTAAATCAGCCGTCCAGAGGATCGTGGCAGAGGTGTTGATGGTGCGCCGCAGGTCGTCGAAGTCGGCAGACGTGTCCGCGGTCGCACGGCGGCGGAGACGATGCAGGCGCGCGACCCCTGCGGCAATCCACAGCAGCCGGACGCCGATGCCCGCCACCAGCACCACGGCCACGAGCGCCATCCACCCGTGGGCGGCGTCGCCAACCGGCCCGGAGGCGGCTGCGATATCCGGGGGCGCCGCGGCAAGCGCCGAGGAGTCAACCGCCGCACCCGGAGCCCTCTCGACGGCGAGGGATCGCCAGGGCTGGACGAGCGGCAGGAGCACGCACAGCGCGAGGAGGGTCCGCCAGAAAACGAGCTGGAGCGCGGGGGCCGACAACCGGAGCAAGCGCGGCAACCCGGCGCAGACGAGAACGAGCAGCATCACCTGCGCGCTATAGGCGAACAGATTCTGGGCGGCCATCATTCCTCGACCTCCTCGATCGCGCGCATCAGCGCCTTCCGGTCCTTGTCACTGAGCCTGGTCTCCTTCACGAGGTGGAGGAGCATCGGCTGCGAGGACCCGTCGAACACCCGATCGACGAACTCGCGCACCATGGAAGCGATGACCTGCTGCCGCGGGCGCGCCGGCCGATAGACGAACGCGCGCTCGTCCCGCGACTTCCTGACGTACCCCTTCTGCTCGAGGATCTTCATCATCGTCAGCACGGTGGTGTACGCGATCGTGCGGCGGGTCAGCAGATGCTCGTAGACATCCCGGACCGTGGCGGTTTCGAGCTTCCACACCACCTTCATGATGGTGAGCTCCTGCGGCGTCAAGGTCGAGGTGGCGGGTCGCATCTACTAAATAGTTAGTACTAAGCCACTGGTGTTTGTCAAATCGGACGGGTGCGGCTCAGTACGACGATGATCTACACCCACGTGCTCAATAAGGGCGGGCGTGGCGTCCGCAGCCCGTTCGACGATCTGCCGTAGGGCGTTCAGCTGCGCAGACCGACATGATCGGCAGGGCCAGGAGGGGGGGAGTCCGGGAACCCGTTGCTCCGGAGACGCCTTGCGGCGCGCCACGCCACCCGGCGATACTGCGTTAGGCTGCGAGCAGTGCCTGTTTCTGCGGGTGACTTCGTTAGAGGCGACTTCACGATATGGCATACGACCTACACGTCGTTCGCACGAAGGATTGGACTCGAGCTGCGAGCGCACCGATCACAAAGAACGACGTTGAAGTTCTGATTGCCAGAGATCCTGAGTTAGCGTGGTCCAGGACGGACTACGTTGATATGCGCGACGACGACACCGGAGCAGGGACGCGTTACTGGATGATCACGTGGCGTGGCCAGCCGTGCTTTTGGTGGTATGAAGACCAGATTCGGTGTTCAGGTCCAGACGATGCTCAACAGTTGAAGCTCACTCAGATGGCGCGCGCACTGAACGCGTTCGCCGTTGGCGATGACGGCGAGATCTACGACGGAGACAGTGGCTCGCCGCGTCAACCGACAGCCTCATTCGGCGAGCGCATCACAGGGTACATCGCACGCCTGCGTCCGCAGCGTCGGCCGGTGATTGAGCACCAGCCATTGCCATTTGGGGTAGGTGACAGAGTGCGCGACCCGTGGGGCAACGAGCACACGGTGATTTCCATTGACCCGAAGGCGGAGCACGGCATGGGCGTGATAAGGACGCGGCGCAGTGATGGCACGGAGCACGCCCATGCAATGACTGCACACGGACTTGAACCAGTTACCAAATGACGACGGTCGCCTCCTGAGAAACTGTCCC
>JANOJK010000922.1:0-5080 GCA_031408165.1 Acidobacteriota bacterium
GCGAACCCCGGCTTCATGTAGTACGACGAGAGGTTCAGCTTCTCGTCCTTGCAGAAGATGTTCATCACTTCGTGACTGTCGATCCCGAGCCGCTTGCAGACGTTGCCGATCTCGTTCGCGAAGGTGACCTTGAGCGCATGCCACGTGTTGCTCGCGTATTTCATCATCTCCGCGGTGCGGATCGTGGTCGTCTCGATCGGCGCCTCGACCTTCGCGTAGAGCGCCCTGGTCGGTTCGGCGTCGGACTGGTAGTTGTGGCCGACCAGCGTCAGCGGCGGGTAACGGAAGTCGTGGATCGCCGTCCCCTCGCGGAGGAACTCCGGGTTCACCGTCACGCCGAACCCCGTCCCGTACTTCTTGCCCGAGGTCCGCTCGAGCGCCGGAATGACCACGTCGTGCGTGGTCCCGGGCAGCACCGTGCTGCGGACGACGACCACGTGGTACTCCTCCTTGTCCTTGAGCGCCTCGCCGATCTGCTCGGCGACCCGTTCGAGATACGAGAGATCGAGGCTGCCGTTCTTCCGGCTGGGCGTGCCGACGCAGATGAGAGACAGCTCGGTCTCCCGGACGGCGTCCGCCGTGCTGGTCGTCGCGCGGAGGCGCCCGTTGGCGGCGTTGTCGCGGATCAGCTCGTCGAGCCCCTTCTCCACGATCGGGCTGCGCCCCTCGTTGAGGCTCGCCACCTTGTCGGGATTGACGTCCACCCCGACGACCGTGTGGCCGTCCGCCGCGAACGACGCCGCCGACACGCTGCCGACATACCCGAGACCGAACACTGACACCCTCATTGATCCATCTCCCTATGCAATTGCCCGTTCGCGTTTCCTGATGCCGGCGACCCTCAGTAACGCCTCCTCGAAATCCATCGCGACCGACGACCAGTCGTACTTCTGCACGACCAGCTGCCGCGCCGCCGCCTCGATGGCGCGGCGTGCCTCCGTGTCGCGGATCAGGTGTACGACGGCGCGCGCGAAACGCGACGGCTCGTCGGCGACCTCGATGTCGCGGCCGCTGGTGACCGGCAGCCCCTCGGCCCCCACCGTCGTCGAGACGACCGCCTTCGCCATCGACATCGCTTCGAAAATCTTCAGGCGCGTCCCGCCGCCGATGCGGAGGGGGACGACGTAGACGGCCCCGCGTGCGATGTGCGGACGGACGACGTCCACGCGGCCGGTTACCTCAACGCCTGGAATCTCGGCGAGCTTCCGAACCGCGGGTGTGGGCGTCCGGCCGATGATGCTGAGCGTCGCCGCGGGCTCCGCCTCCCGGATCGCCGGGAGGATCTCGCGACAGAAGTACGACATCCCGTCTTCATTCGGCAGCCAGTCCATGGATCCGGTGAACACCATGTGCGCACGGACCGGTTCGGCGGTGGACGGTGTGAAGTAGTCGGTCTCGACGCCCGTCTGGACGACGTGGATCGGGGCGCGGAGGCGGTTTGAATACAGGCGCTCGAACGTACCGCCGTCGGCCTCCGACACGGCGAGCACCAGGTCGAAGCGCGCGAGCGCCGCCGACTCGAACCGCAGCATGCGGCGCCACTGCTGCCCCATCAGGTGTTGCGACACCGGGTTGGTGGCCTGCTCCCGGTGCCGCCGCCAGATTTCCGCTTCGACGTTGTGCGTGAAGAGGATCGACGGGCAGGGCAGCCGGTCGGGCAGGTTCACGATCGGCGGGAGGAAGTCGCACACCACCGCGTCGAAGCGCCCCGTCGCGAGCAGGTGCTCGAGCCGCGCCCGATAGGCGGCGGATCGGTACTTCGCGACGGCGTACGGCGCCGGATCGACCAGGTAGCTCGCGGCATCCGCATAGAAACGCCAGGTGCCTTTCGGCGCGTCGGTGCGCGGGACCGTCTCGAGCGTCGAGCACACCTCGCGCATGCCCAGGCGGTCCGCCGCAGACTGCGTCGAGTCCTCGAACGATAGGTACGTGATGTTGTGCCGCGCCGCGAGGTGCCGCATGACATGCCAGGTACGGAGCTTGCCCCCCTTGTCCAGGGGGAGCAGGAGGCCCGCGTTCAGCCAGAGCAGCTTCATGCGGTCGCCTTCTTCTGTGGCGTGGCGGGAGCCCCGGCACTCCGTCCCTCGACCAGCTCGGGACGCCCTGAGCCCGTGGAAGAGCGCAAGGCCTGCGGTGCCATGTGGGGCACTGCCTCCCACGCCGCGCCGCCCGTGGCGCGCGGCCCGCCCTCGGCCGCCGGTGGCGACGAGAGCGTCTGGACTCCCTCGCCGTCGATGAACGTGCGGTACCAGAGCTCCAGGTTGAGCAGGCTCCACAGCGCGTCGCCGGAGTCCGCCGCGCCGCTGGCGTGCGCGTCGATCAGCGCCGACACGGCGGCGGGATCGGTGATGCCGCGCTGGCGCGCGCGGGAGTCGAGCAGCACGTCGCGCGCGAGACCGGCGCCGCGTCCGCGCAGCCAGATCGAGAAGGGGACCGGGAAGCCCATCTTCTTGCGCGTCAGGATCTCCCGCGGCAACAGGGCCTTCACCGATTCCCGCAGGATCCACTTGGTGGTCAGGCCGCGCAATTTCATCCGTGGAGGCAGCGCGGTCGCGAACTCCACGAGGTGGTGATCCAGGAACGGCACGCGGCTCTCGATGGAGGCCGCCATGCTCATCTGGTCCTGCTTCATCAGCAGTTCCACCAGGTACGTCTTGAGGTCGGTGTAGAGCAGCCGGTCGAGCGTGGTGCTGTGCCCGTTGGGCCGATCGAAGTAGGCGCGCGAGGCGCTGTAGGCGTCGGATGTGAGTCCGGCGAGCCTCGGATCGAGCAGCGACGCCTGCCGCCTCAGGCCGATGGCGGCGAAGTTGTCGAAGAACATCGCCTCGGGCGTTCTCGGCATCGCCAGGAACGAGCGCCTCGCATACCGCGCGACGCGCGCGGGCATCCGCGGCACCACCGTGTTGGCCACGAAGTCGCGGATCGGCTCCGGCGCCAGGTTCCAGAACGCACCAGCCCGCCAGTTCGCCAGCGCCCGCGGATACTTGCCGTAGCCGGCCAGCAGCTCGTCGCTGCCTTCGCCCGTCAGCACGACCTTCACGTGTTCGGCGGCCAGCTTCGACACGAAGTAGAGCGGCACGCTCGACGGATGGGCGATCGGCTCGTCCTCGTGCCAGACGAGCCGTGGCAGCGCGCCGAAGAAATCCGATTCGTCGATCACGATCTCGTGCGAGTCGGCCTTGATCGCGGTCGCGACCTGCCGCGCGTAATCGAGCTCGCTGAACGCCCGCTGGCTGAACGCGACGGAGAACGTCTGAAGGGGCCGGTCGATCATTCCGGCCATGAGCGCCGCGATCGCGCTGCTGTCCAGGCCCCCTGACAGGAACATGCCGAGCGGCACGTCCGCCATGAGCCGGGTGCGCACCGCGTCCTCGAGCTTCTCGCGAAACTGCGCAACCGCCGCCGTGTCCGACAGCCGTTCGATGTCGGGCCGCGGCTGGCCGACGGGGACGTCCCACCATTGCCGGGTCGTCGCCGCGCCGTGCTCGAAGGTCAGCACGTGGCCGGGCAGCAGGCGGTAGATGCCCTTGAACAGGGTCTCGGCGCCCGACACATACCGCGTGCTCAGCAGCTCCGGGATGGCCCGATCGTTGGCGTCCGCGGGGACGATCCCGCTCTCGAGGATGGACTTGATCTCGGATCCGAACACCAGCCGATCGCCCCGCACCGTCCAGTACAGCGGCTTGATGCCCATGCGGTCGCGCGCCAGCAGCAGCCGCCGGCGCGGCTGGTCCCAGATCGCGAACGCGAACATTCCCCGGAAGTGCTCAACGCAGGCGTCGCCCCACTGCTCGTAGGCATGGACGATGGTTTCCGTGTCGCAGCGCGTCCGGTAGGTGTGGCCGAGCGCCTCGAGCCTCGGCCTGATCTCCTCGTGGTTGTAGATCTCGCCGTTGAAGGCGACCCAGACGGTCGCGTCCTCGTTCGACAGCGGCTGCTGTCCGGCCGCGAGATCGACGATGCTCAGGCGGCGGTGGACGAGCCCCGCCTGCCCGTCACAATACGTCCCCGCCTCGTCCGGCCCGCGGTGGGTGACGACGTCGCGCATGGCGTCGAGACGGGCGCGCTCGTCGGCCTGCAGCCGGTCCCTCGCGACGATGCCGGCGATGCCGCACACTTAAATGGCCTCCGCGTATGTGGCCCGCGCGGCGGGGGCCTGGTCGATGAACTGGCGGAACCACAGCTCCAGCATCATCAGCTGCCAGAGCCGGTGGCGGTGATCGGCGCGGCCGTCGCGGTGTTCGGTCCAGAGGCGCGTGACCTCGCGGTCGTCGAACACGCCGCGATCGCGGAGCCGGCCGTCGGAGAGGAGGCCTTCGGCCATCGGCGCGAGCGCGCCGCGGAGCCACTCGCCGATGGGCGCCTCGAAGCCCTGCTTGCCGCGATCGAGGATCTCGCGCGGGATCTTCTTCTCGAGCACCTTGCGCAGGAGGTATTTGCCGCGGCCGTTCCTGATCTTGAGCGACGTCGGCACGGTGGCGGCGAACTCGAGGAGCCGGTGATCGAGCAGCGGTTCGCGCGCCTCCAGCGACACGGCCATGCTCATCCGATCCACCTTGGTCAGGATGTCGTCGACCATGTAGGTGTGGACGTCGGTGTACAGGCCGCGATCGACCGGGTCGCGCGAGCCGCACCGGGTATACGCGTCGCGCAGGGTCGCGAACGGGTCGGCGCCACGGACGCTGGCGGCGAAGTCGGACGAATAGAGCCGCGCTTTCGCGTCGGGCTCGAACATGCCGTAGGCGTGCTTCAGCGCGTACGCCTGATCGGGGTCCGCCCCGAGATGCCGGAGCGCGCGGGCCCCCTTCATCGACAGCGGCAGCGCGCGCCCCAGCATGCCGGCGACGGAGCTGGCGGGTCCGAGCGCCCGGCGCGCGCTCTGCTCCCAGCGCTCGACGCGATGGCGCGCGTAGCCGGCCCAGAGCTCGTCGCCGCCGTCACCCGACAGCGCCACCGTGACGAGCTCACGCGCCGCCTTCGAAACGTAGTAGGTGGGCACGGCGGACGAGTCCGCGAACGGCTCGTCCATGTGCCAGGCGAGCTTCGGCAGCAGCGACACGATGTCGGGCGTGACGGTGCG
>JANOJK010000925.1:0-1871 GCA_031408165.1 Acidobacteriota bacterium
GCGTCGGCGCAGCTCGTCTCGACGCTCGGGCCGGCCACGCTGAACGAGTTGCGTGTGCAGTACGCGCGGCGCCACCAGTTCCGCACGCAGGGTGTCTCGGTCGACGGCCCGTCCATCACGGTCGCCGGTGTCGCGGCATTCGGCGGCGCGCGGCTCGGCGACGGCAACTCGGTGGGGTTCGATTTCAACCAGGGCATCACGCAGGTGATCGACAACCTGAGCTGGCTGTGGGGCAAGCACGGGCTGAAAGCGGGCATCGACGCGCAATGGATTGCCGATCGCCGCGTCCGCGGCGAGCAGTTCCACTACACCTTCCCGAGCGCCGCCGCCTACCAGGCGGCGAGGAGCGGGCAGAGCCCGCTCGGCTATACCCAGTTGCAGCAGTTGTTCGGTAACGTGTCCGCCGATTACAACTCCGGCTTCTACGGGCTGTTCGCGCAGGACGACTGGCAGGTGACGCCGCAGCTCAAGGTGCTGTACGGCATCCGCTACGACGTCTTCGACGTGCCGTCAGCGCGTCCGTTCGCGGCGAACAGGTATTCGCAGGACTTTGCGATCGACAAGAACAACTTCGGCCCGCGCGCCGGGCTGTCGTGGGCCGTCGACTCGTCGGCGCGGACCGTCGTCCGCGCGTCCACGGGCCTCATGTACGAACCGCCGCTGCTCGACTTCTACGACAACGCCATCCTGAACAACGGCGATCCGGCGAGTTTCACCGTCTCGCTGTCGGGGACGAGCGCCGGTGCGCCGCCGTTTCCGACGAGCCTCGCGAACGTCCCGGCCTCGTTCGTCCTGCCGCGGCAGAGCATCACGGTCGTGGATCCGGACTTCAAGACCCAGTCGGCGTGGCTGAGCAACGTGCAGATCGAGCGCGCGCTCACCAGGGATTTCGCGGTCTCGGCGGGGTACGTCAATTCCATCGGCCGCGACATGCCGGTGCTGGTTGACGTCAACCTGATCCCGACGGGCGCCGCGCTGTCCGACGGACGTCCGGTGTACTCGACCGCCGTGAACGCCGCGACGCGTGTGGATCCCACGTTCAACCAGGTCAACATGTTCAAGTCGATCGGCGAGTCGACCTATAACGCGTTCACCGCGACGATGACCAAGCGGATGACGCACGGATGGATGGCCCAGGCCACCTACACGCTGGCGCGGGGCGAGGACAACGCACCGCTGACCGGCACCTACGTCGTGGGCAGCGGCGACGACCGCATCTCCGATCCGAGCAACCTGGATCGCGACACAGGGGTGACGCCGTTCAACCAGCTCCACACCTTCTCGCTCTCCACGGTGATTGCGCCGCGGGTGGCGGACACGATCCCCGGTGCCGCGATCTGGAACCACAACCAGCTCGGGATCATCCTGCAGGCGAACAGCGGGCTGCCGTTCAACGTCCGCTCGACCGTGGACCTGAACCTCGACGGCGTGGCGAACGATCGTCCGATCGGGATCGAGCGCAATGCCGGGCGCCTCGGCCGGGTGCTGAACATGGACCTGCGGTACTCCCGCTTCGTGCCCATCCGGGGCGCGCAGCGCGCGGAGCTGTTCCTCGAGGCGAAGAACCTGTTCAATACGCAGAACATCGCCGGCGTGAACCGCGTCATCGCAACCGACGCGCTCGGCAACCCGGTGACGGCGCTTTCGCTCCGCGGCGAGGACTACCCGCCCGCTGGCAAGAGCGGCTACGATCAGCGCCTGATCCAGCTGGGGGTCAAGTACATCTTTTAACCCCCAGTTAGCCCGACCTTCAGGTCGGGCGTGCTCGAATCAGCACGTTGCTGGTTTGTGGCGCGCCCGACCTAAAGGTCGGGCCAACTGGTGATGCACCGCCCGGCCGGACGCCCAGTGGGCCCGACCTTCAGGTCGGG
>JANOJK010000926.1:0-3878 GCA_031408165.1 Acidobacteriota bacterium
CCGGACCTTGTCGGGAATCCCGCCGGCCGCGGACGCGACGACCGCGCGGCGGTGCGCCATGGCCTCGAGCGTGACGAGCGAGCTGCCCTCGTAGAGCGTCGGGTGCACGAAGAGCGTGGAGAGCTCGTGCCACGCGTGCATCTCGTGATCCGGGACGCGCCCGAGGAAGTGGACGCGTTTCTGCAGTCCGAGCTCCTCGACCAGCATCTCGAGCATCGGGCGATACGGGCCGTCGCCGAGCGCGACCCATCGCCAGGGCCGGCCGTCGAGCGCGCCGTGATCGCGCACCGCGGCCAGCGCGCGCAGCAGGACGTGGAAACCCTTGCTGGCCTCCACGCGGCCGACGCTGAGGAGGATCCGCTCCCCGGGCGCGAGGTCGTGCTTCCGGCGCAGTTCGCCGACGACCGCCGGATCGGTCAGTGCGTCGACGGTGTGGAGATCGAGCGCGTTCGGGATCGTCCGCATCCGCTCGCGCGGGATGCCGAGGTGGCGCAGCACCACGGGCTCGAGCGATCGATCGGTGGCGATCACCGCGTCCGCCGCGGCGGCGCAGATGAGGACGGACTTGCGCAGCGGCAGGTACGCCGCGCGCTTGAGCGGCGCTCGCGAAGGGTCGGTCGCGCCGAACTCCTCCAGCCCCTGCGGATTCAGCACGAGGGGGGCCGAGGCCATGCCGCGCGCGCGCGCGCGCGCATAGCCCAGCACGCTGGCGCCGAGGCCGTGGACGATGTCGGCGTCGCCGTGGCGGACGAGCTCGAGGGCGCGACGTCCGGCCCGAAGCCCGAACAGCGGGTACGCGGTGCTGCGATCGAGCACCGTGGTTCCGCGGCGGCCGGCCCCGGGGAAGGTGTGGTACGGGACGAACTCCGCGCGCACCGCCGGATCGATCGAGGCCGGGGACCACGTGTGCCCCCCGGACGGCGGCTGCGTGATCAGCGTGACCTCGACGCCGCGCGCGACGAGCGCGCGCGCGAGGTCGTAGACGTGGCGCTCGAGGCCGCCGAATCCGTGCAGCGGAAACACCGATCGCGCAACGAGGGCGACTTTCATGGGCGCCCGAGCTCCCGGAGCTCGAGGTACAGCCGCTCGACGCGTGCCGCGACCGCGGGGGCGTCGAAGTCCCGCTCGATCTTCAGCCTGGCGGCCGCGCCGAGGCGCTGCCGGAGCGCCGGGTCGTGGCGCAGCCGGCGCACATCCGCCGCCAGTCCTCCGGGCGTCGTCGAGAGCAGGCCGGTGAGGTCGTGCTCGATGATGTCCCGGGTGCCACCGGTGTCCATCGCGGCGATTGGCACGCCGAGCGCGCTTGCCTCGAGCAGCACGCGGCTGAGCGACTCCGGACCGCGCGACGGAAAAATCAGCATGGAGGCGCGTGCCAGGAGTCTCGTCGCCTCGTCCTTGTCCAGCCAGCCCCTGAACGCGATCGGGCGCCCCGACGCCGCCGCCGCGCGCTCGAGCCCGGCGCGGTCCGGACCGTCCCCCGCAATCACCAGCGGCCAGTCGAGATCGGCCTCGCGGACAACGTCGACGAGGCAGCTCGTGCCCTTGTTGGGGGCCAGCTTGCCCATGTAGAGCGCGAAGGCGTCCGACGGCCCGCCGATCCGGGATCCCCGGTCCTCGAGCCCGGGCATTGCGCGCAGCGCATTGAGGTCCACCGCGTTGGGAATGACCTCGATGCGCGTGCCCGACAGTTCCGGCGCGCGCTCGACCAGATCCTGCGCGATCCGGCGGCTCACGGCGATCACGGCGTCGGCGCGCGCGAGCCCTTCGCGTTTGGCGGCGAGGTTCGCGCGCATGTACGGCACCAGGGGCAGCGCGAGCGGCCACAGCGCGCCGGCGCGCGGCTGGATGCAGACGCACATGTTCCCGGCCGTGCACGCCGGGCAGAGGGCGAGCCCGTCCCGCGTGTGCCGCAGGTCCGACCAGTAGCACACCGGCCAGTAGTCGCGCACGGTCGCGAGGGCCGGGACGCGGGCGGCGTGTGCGGCCTCGATGGCCGCGAGCGTGGTCATGACATGCTGCGCGTGGACGATATCGTATCCCCCGATCCGGAGCAGCGTGCCGAGGTATCCGGTGAGCGCCCGCGTGAGCTTTTCGCTCTTGTAGTAGTTCCGCACGTACGGGATGTTCGGGGCCGGCGCGCCGAACTGATGGACCCGGAACCCGTCGTACTCGCTGTCGGTGACTCCCGCCGCGGTGCCGGGCCGCGGCTGGACGATCGTGACGCCGTGGCCGCGCGCGCGGAGTCCGCGGGCGAGCTCGTAGGTGCTCCAGCCGCTGCCGCCACAGACCGGAGGGAACGCGTCGGTCGGGATGAGGATCCTCATCGCGCGTTCTTCGCCCGGCGCCCCTGCGCCTCCTGGATTGCGCCCTCGAGCGCGCGGCAGTGGGCGGCCCAGCTGTAGTCGCGCAGCGCCCGCTCGCGCGCCGCCGCGCCGAGCGCCCTTCGGCGAGGCACGTCCTTCAGCGTCATCAACGCATCTGCAAGCGCGGCCCCGTGGCCGTGTCCGTGTTCGGCGTGCCCGTCTGCGCGGAGGCTGTAGAGCACCCCCTCACGACCATCGGCGACGAGCGACGCAATGCGATCCACCGCGGGGGCGACGACCGGCAGCCCCGCCGCCATGTATTCGAACAGTTTCAATGGCGACCAGTAGAACCCCAGGGCCAGCGGCGCGTGCGCCGCGATATCGAATGGCGCGACGCCGATGTCGGCTGCCGCGAGCGCGGCCGGCATGTGGTCGTGCGACACCGCGCCGGTGAAGACGATCGTCTCGGTGCCGGCGGCGGCCTGGCGCACGCGCGGCAGCTCGGAGCCGTCGCCCACGAAGACCGCGCCAATCTCCGTCTCGCCGCGCGCCCGCAGGATCGTGATCGCCTCGACCAGATGGATGGCGCCATGCCAGGAGCGGAACGCCCCCGCGAAGATCGCGACCGTCGACACGGCGGGCCGTCCGTACGGCGGCTGTCCCGGCGCGCCGGGAACGAAGCGATCGGTGTCGGCGCCCCACTCGAGCACCCGAATCCGCTCCGCTGGAACGCCAGGCGGAAGGATTCCGGCGTCTGGCGTCACGATGACGTCGGCCAGGGTGCAGAGATGTTCGCGCCAGCGGCGCATCGGCTCGATCAGCAGCGCGCGGTCGAGCTGCCCCTTGGACGACCCGGCGTGATCGATCACCGGCGCGTTGACCTCGAGCACCGCCACGGCGTTCAGCCCCGGCGCCAGCGTGATCGCCTCGCCTCCGAAGTTGTGGTACCGCTCGATGATCGCGTCGGGCCGGATCCCGCGCGCGAGCCGGGCGATCGCGCCCGACCGTGCCATCCGCAAGTGCGTGGACCCGAGCGGCGGCGGCATCGGCACCCATCGCACCCGCGACGGCCGCGGGTCTTCCCGGCCGCGCGTCACGAGCGCCGTCACCTCGTGGCCCAGCGCCGCCAGCCCCTCCGCCACGGCCGCGACGTGCACCGATCCCCCGGTGGTCCCGGGAACGGTCTGGTCGATGGCGGAGTAGAGGATCTTCATGCGCGGAAATCCCCGAGACTGTCGAGAAGAAGAGGAACACAGACGAGACTGTCGAGAAGAAGAGGAACACAGAGCCACAGAGGACACAGAGACGCACAGAGGACCCGCGGCAAGAGGTCGCCGCGCCGCGCTCCGCGCGGCTGGGAGGTCGGACCAAACACGTCCGGTCCGACCTCCCCAGGGCCGGCCGCAGACCGGCCGCGGCGGCCCGGCGTCGCGAAAACGTCGGCCTCCTCACCTCTTGTGCGCGCTCTAAGAAAGATCGGACGTGAAGGTCTCACTCGGTGCGTCTCTGTGAGCTCGAAGGTCGCGTCGATCGCCTTGCTCCGCTCGCCCAGCTTCGCGACGAAGTCGGGGTCAT
>JANOJK010000935.1:0-22307 GCA_031408165.1 Acidobacteriota bacterium
ATACAAGACCGGCGCCGGCATCGACGCCGATCTGCTGGCGCAGTTTCCACTGCTCGAGGAGGCGATGATCGCGCTCGGCATCGCCACCTGGCCGATGGTCGAGTTCGAGGCCGACGACGCGCTCGCGGCCGCGGCCGCGGCGGCGGCTGCCGACCCGGCAGTCACGCGCGTGATCATCTGCACGCCGGACAAGGATCTCGCGCAGTGCGTGCGCGGCACGCGTGTCGTGCAGATGGATCGCCGCAAGCGCGTCATCCGCGACGAAGCGGCGATCGTCGCGAAGTTCGGCGTCGGGCCGGCGTCGATCCCCGACTACCTGGCGCTCGTCGGCGACAGCGCGGACGGCTACCCCGGCCTCCCGGGGTGGGGCGCGAAGTCCGCCGCGGCGGTGCTGGCGAAGTACGGCCGCCTCGAGTCGATCCCGGCGGACTGGCGGACGTGGAGTGTCAACGCCGCGAGCCCGGCGGCGCTCGCGCGGACGCTGGAGCGCGACCGCGATCGCGCGTTCCTCTTCCGCGATCTCGCCACCCTGCGCGAGGACATTGCGCTGTTCGACACCGTCGAGGACCTGCGGTGGCGCGGCCCGACGGAGGAGTTCCCGGCCCTCGCGGCGCGGTTCGACGCGGCGGTGACCGCGTCGCGGCCGGCGCGCGCGTTGTAGAGGTTCTCGAGGTTCTCAAGGGTTCTCGGAGGTTCTCGAGGTTCTCGGAGGTTCTCGAGGTTCTCGAGGGTTCCGTTGTTCAAGTTCGCGAGGTCGATCCTCGAACCCTGAGAACCCTGAGAACCCTGAGAACCCTGAGAACCCTGAGAACCCTGGGAAAGGAGTCCGCGCGCCTATTGCGTGGGGTGAGAACTATGACCCGCCGGGGTCCATAGTGAGGCGGCGGAGCTTGTTGACGTCCCCGACGATCTCGATGAGGCCGCAGTCGCGGCACATGATCGCCTTGGTCATGACGTCCCCGGTCTGAAGCGTCATGAACTTCGAGTCCTGTGGCCGGAAGGACAGCCGGACGGCGGAGTACAGCGCTCCGGAGCCGTACATCTCACTGCCGCAGCGAGTGCAAGCGCGTGCAGGTTCCATTCGCAGACTCCCTCAATACTGGACGAATATGCGCTGAATATCGGCTCCAGACCGGGTTTTCGTCAGGGCCAGCATCAGGAGCAGCCGGGCTTTCACGGGCGAGAGGTCCTCGCCGGCGATGGCGCGGTCCCTGGGGCTCGACGCGGAAGGGGAACTGGCGCCTGCCGGCCTCTGCCGGGCGGCGATGCGCCCGCCGCCGGTCCGCGTGGCGGTCACGACGAACACACCCTTTTCCAGGGCGTAGCCGATGCCCTCGCCCTGCGACCCGCTGGTGGCGCCCGCGCCCGCTGCGGCGACGACAATCCCCTGGGCCCCCGCATCGACGGCGGCCCTGATCAGATCGCCTGGCGCCCCCTGGTAGGTGAGCACGACGTCGACCCGCGGGAGTGTCGTCACCATCGAGATGTCGAACTCGCTCTCGGCGGTGTGCTTCTTCTCGACCCGGCGGTAGAACACCACGCGGTCGGAGTCGACGACGCCCAGCACGCCGTAGCCCCGCGTCTGGAACGTATTCAGCCTCAGCGCGTCGGTCTTGGTGACCTCGCGCGCGGCATTGATTTCGTCGTTGAGGACCACCAGAACACCGCGTCCGGCGGCTGCCGGATCTCCGGCGACGCGGAAGCCCTCGAGCAGGTTGGCCGCCCCTTCATACCCGAGCGTGCTCGGGTTGCGCATGGAACCGACGACGACCACCGGACGTGTCGAGCGGACGGTGAGGTTCAGAAAGTACGCGAGCTCCTCGAGCGTGTCGGTGCCGCTCGTCACGACGATGCCGCGCACGGCGGGATCGTCCTGGTAGATCTGGTTGATGCGTTTCGCGAGCGCAACCCACTGGTCGAGGGTGAGCTCGGAGCTGGCGAGATTGGAGAATTGCTCGTACTCGGGACGCGCATATCGGCCGACCGACGGGATGAGATTGACGAGCTCCTCGGCGGTCAGGCGCCCCCCCTGCTTGTTGGAGATCGTTCCGCCGGTGGCGATCAGCCGCACCCGTGGAAGATCCGGGACCGCAACGGGGCCCGGAACGGCGGCGATCTGGGCCTCGGCGGACCATCCCGGCAGGCTCAGCGTCAGAAGAAGAGCGGCGAGGGACGGAAAGGCGGCGCGCATCGCGCGACTATACTCGCGTCGCGGGCCTGGCGTGATTCAGCGTCATCCAGCGGCTGAGCGACTGGACGGCTTCCGTGGGCGTGTCGCCGTAAAAAGGCATCATGGCGCGGGACGCGCCTGGCGCCTTGTCGATTTGCGCGCGCCATTGGTTGCCGACCGAAGACACTTCGATGCGGTACTCGCGGCCATTGATGGTTTCGTCGAAGCGTTTTACGGTCACGGCGGAATCAGCATTCTAGTCGGGTGACGGCTGTGCGCAAGCGAAAGGAGTCACGAAGGCGCACCCACATGCAGCAACGCGCAGGAATTACGTCCAGTGCGCGAAATAATTTTGCCGGCGTGACAGAATGTCCACAAGCTTTCCACCGATCATCCACATGTTTTCCACAGCCCGGTTTCGCCGCGCGCTCAGCGCCGCTTTTCTGATCCTCGGCGCGTTCCCCTCGTCCGCTCTTTGCGGTGACAGCGACGGCCGACCCACGCAGCCGGCTGAGCCGGAGACCTCGCTGTATCGCGTGTTCCTGCGCGATGGCTCTGCGCTGCTCAGCTACGGCGAGTTCGCGCGCGTGGCGGATCGGATTGTCATCTCGGTGCCGCTCGGCAGCACACCCGCGGGGCCGGACCTGCACCTGGTGAGCCTCCCCTCCGATTCGGTGGACTGGGAGAGGACCGACGCCTACGCCGATTCGGTCCGCGCGACGCGCTACGCCACCACACGCGGACCTGACGACTTTGCGTTGCTGAGCGGCGCGGTGTCGAACGCGCTGACCGACGTGGCGCTGACGGCGGATCCCAATCGGAAGATCGCCATGGCGGCCGAGGCGAGACAGAACGTGACGCGCTGGATCGCCGAGCACTATGGCTACCGGGCCGAAGACGTCGCGCAGATGGCCAGCCTGTTCGACGCGGTGGTGGCGGAAACGCGGGCCGCGTCGGGCATGCCGCACTTCGACCTGAGTCTCATCGCCAACCTCGCGGTGCCTCCCTCGATGCCGCTCCTGGCGACGCCGACCGAGCGCGAGCGCGTCGAACAGGCGCTGCGCGCCGCGGTCCTGGCGCCGGACGCGTCCGAACGGACGTCCCTGCTCCGGGCGATCGACCGCACGCTCGTGGAAGCGGCCGGCCTGGGGGCGGGCTGGGCCGCACCGCTGCGCGCGCGTGTGACCGGCGCGCTCGCCGTCGACGAGCGGGCGCACCGCGAGTACTCCTCGCTGACACGGGCGTCGCTCCGCACGGCGGACCGTCACGCCCGGGGTGCCGTCGTGACGGGGGTCGAGCGTGTGTTCCGGCGCGCGCTCGGCGAAGACGATCGTCTCGGGCAGCGGCGGCCACAGGAAATGGCGTCGCTGCTGGCGATGCTCGACGGCATGCTGGACGGGGCGCGGCGGTTGCGGCTCGCGCGCGACAGCTGGGCCGCGCGCGCGGAGCAGTGGCGCCACTACGGCGCCGCCCTCTCCGAGCCGCTTGCGCTGATGCGCCGATCGCGCGACGAGCTGGACGAGATCCGACGGCTTGCGGGCCCGTCGCGCGCGCGGCTGGGCCGCCTGGCGACGGCGGCCTCGCGCGCGTCCGGACTTGTCGTCGCCATCGTCGCGCCCGCCGACGGGGCCGATGCCCACGTCCTGCTCAGAAACGCGATTCAGCTCGCGTCACGCGCCGCCCAGTCGCGCCAGCAGGCGATCGCCACCGGCAACATGCAGACCGCGTGGGAGGCGTCGGCAGCCGCGTCCGGCGCGCTGATGCTCTTCGACCGGGCGGCCGACGATCTGAAAGCCCTGCAAGCTCCGCCGAAGGCGTCCCGCACACCGTGATCAGCCCCCGCCACACGCGGCTCGTCCGAGCCGCCGACCTCCGCGCGTTCCACCGGGCGATTGTCTCCTGCCTTCCCGAGGGGCCCGTGGCGGCGCGCGAGTGCGCGGTCATCGTGCCGTCGCGCAGTGCGGCCGAGGAGCTGCGGCAGACGGTTGAGAATCTATGCCTTCTTCCGCCCGACCGGGGGAGCGCGGACGGCGGACGCGCGCGCGGGCTGCCCGACATCGTCACGCGCGACGAGTTCTACGCGCGCCTGCGGGAGCGGCTGCCCGGGGCGCCGGCGCCGCTGACCGCGTTCGATCGCGAGGTCCTGCTGCGTCGCTCGGCTGACGCCGCCCGCATGGCTGGCGCAGAACCCCCCTTCAACCTGCGTCCGGGCCTGGTCGGCGAGATCCTGGCGCTGTACGACGAGCTGCGCCGGCGGCACAAGACCGTCGCCGATTTCGATCGCCTCATGACCGGCACGCTGGAGTCGAGCGCGCCCTACGATCGCGGCGCGGCGCGGCTGCTCGCGCAGACGGTGTTCCTGACGGCCACGTTCCAGGCGCTCGAGCTGGCGCTCGCCGGCGTCGCCGGGGTCGACGAACACGCGGTGCGCGCCCTGGCGCTCGCGTCGCCACGCCCCCTGTATCGGCGGGTGGTCGTCACCGTCGCGGACCAGGCAGCGGATCGCCGCGGCCTCTGGGCGGCGGACTTCGACCTGCTCGCGCGCATGCCCGGCGTGGACGCGATTGACGTCGTCGCCACGGAGGCGCTTCTCGACTCAGGCTATTACCAGCGCCTGCACGAGAGTTTGCTGCCCGGCATCGAGGATCTGCGGTTCGACGAGCCGGCCTCCCCTCCGCCGGTGCTGGTCGTGCCTCCGCCGTCGTCGCGCGGCGGCGCCGGCGGCGCAACCGCGGAGCTGCAGCGAGCCTTCGTGTGCCGTGACCGGGAGGAGGAACTGGCGGAGTTCGCGCACGCATTGAAGACCGCCCCGCGCACCACGTCCCTCGGCCGGACCGCGATCGTCTTTCAGCGTCCGCTGCCGTACCTGTATCTGGCGCGCCAGGTCTTCGCGGATGCGCAGGTGCCGTACCAAGCGCTGGACGCGCTGCCGCTGGCCGCGGAGCCGTTTGCCGCCGCGGTGGATCTCGTCTTCAGCGCGGTCGCGGCGGACTTCACGCGCGGTGCGCTCGTGGAACTGCTGCGGTGCCCGCACCTGGCCTTCGTCGCGGACGGGCGTACCGTCACCCTGGAGGACGTGCACGCGTTCGATCGGTACCTGGTGGACAAGAAGTATCTCGGGGGCGCGCAGCGCTTGTCCGCGCTCGCCGCCGCCGCCGGACCGCCCGCAGCGCTGGCCGCCGCCGTCTCTGCGGCGCTCGAACTGAGTGCCGCGGCCGGCGCGCCCACCGCCCCTGCACAAATCGACGCGATCCTCGCGTTCATCGCGACGCGCGAGCGCAGGCCCGCCGCCGACGACGCCTGGGTCGCGCGTCACCTGCGGGCCCGCGCCGCAGTCCTGGCCGCGCTGCAGATGCTCAGGGACGCGCATGCGTCGCACGATCCTTCCGCCTTGTCCATCTCCGAGCTGTCCGGCGCGGTGCGCCGGTGGATCGAAGGGCAGACCTTCTCGCCGCGTCTCGGCACGACCGGCGTGAGGCTGCTGGATGCGAGCGCCGCCCCCTACGCCGACGTGGACGAGATCCGGATCGTCGGCCTCTCCGAAGCGGACTGGCCGGAGCGCAGCGCGCGCAGCATCTTTTACCCGCAATCGCTGCTCGGGCAGCTCGGCTGGCCGGGCGAGCAGGACCGCTTCCCGGCGGCGCGTGCGCGTTTCCAGGACCTGCTCCGCCTCCCGCGCCGGCGCGTGTCGCTCTCCTCCTTCACGCTCGAAGACGACGCGATCGTCTCCCCCTCCTCGCTGCTCGAGGAGGTTGACGCCGCCGGGCTGCCGATCGAGCGGCTGGTGCGCGCCCCGGGCGCCGCGCCGGAATCGCGCGTGTTCGTCCACGAAGCGCTCGCGGTCGATCCCGTCGCGCCCGGGGTGCTGCGCGGCGAAGCCGCGGACTGGCTCGCGCTGCGGACGTCGCGCCGCTTCGACGATGCGCGATTCCGCGGCTGGACCGGCGCGCGAGCGGCGTCCACGTATGCGGTGAGCCGCCTCGAGCGATACCTCGAGTGCCCGTTCAAGTACTACGCGGCGCATGTGCTTCGGCTCCCCGAGGAGCGAGACGAACAGGCGTGGATGACACCCCAGGAACGTGGGCATTTCGTCCATGCGGTGTTCGAGCGCTTCTTCGAGGAATGGCAGCGCGCCGGGAACGGCGCGATCACGACGTCGAACGTGGCGGAAGCGATCGCCCTCTTCGATACTGTCGCCGAGCGTCATCTCGCCGATCTGCCGGAAGGGGATCGCGCGCTGGAGCGGACGTTGCTCCTCGGTTCGGCGGCGGCAGCCGGCTTCGGGGAGCGCGCCTTCGCGTTCGAGATCGACGACAGGGTGCCGGTCGTCGAGCGGCTCCTCGAATACCAGCTCGAGGGCACCTTCACGTTCGCCGCGGACGAGGCGTCGAAGCGGATCACGCTGCGATCGAAGGCGGATCGGATCGATCTGCTCGCCGACGGCACCCTCCGCATCGTCGACTACAAGACGGGCCGCGCGCCGGAGAAGAAGCGGTCGCTGCAGCTGCCCGTCTACGGCGTCTGCGCGCAGCAGGCGCTCGAGGGACGGCACGGGCGCTCCTGGACGGTTTCGCGCGCCGGCTACATCGCCTTCAAAGACAAGGCGGCGTTCACGGCGCTGCAGAGTCCCGCGAGAGCGCTGGCCGAAGGGCAGGCGACGCTGCTGACGGTCGTGGACGCCATTGAGCGCGGCGAGTTCCCCGTGCGGCCGGATGAACCCTTCCTGTGCAACTGGTGCCCGTATCCCGGCGTGTGCCGGAAGGACTACGTCGGAGACGAGATCGAGCGATGACGGGCGATCAACTGCCGCTGTTCGATGATCGAGAACCGGGGACCGAGGACGGCGAATCCGCGGATCCTCGACCCTCGAGCCTCGACCCTCGGATCTCGGTCCCCGATCGTCGACCCGCGACCCTCGATCCCCGCACCACCGATCGCGACGCCGCGGCCCGCGAGTTCGCGGGCGATCCCGACCACAACGTGGTGCTCGAGGCGTCGGCCGGGACCGGCAAGACGAGCGTCCTCGTCACGCGGTACGTGAACCTGCTGACGCGCGGGGTCGATCCCGGCAACATCCTGGCGATCACGTTCACGCGCAAGGCGGCCGCCGAGATGCGGGAGCGCATCATCCGTGAGCTGAGGCGCGCCGCCGAGCAGTCGACGTTCGACCGCGCCCGCTGGGCCGCGATCCGCGATCGCCTCGCCGACATCCAGGTCAGCACCATCGACGCGTTCTGCCTGTCGCTGCTGCGCGAGTTCCCCCTCGAAGCGGATCTCGACCCCGGCTTCGGCATGGCGGACGAGACGGAGGTCCCGCGGCTGGTGGACCAGTCGCTCGACAGGTCGCTCGCGATCTTCATCGGCCTCGCGAAGCGGGAGCCGGACCTCGCGCTGGTGCTGGCGCAGCTCGGGCTGACGCGCACGCGCGAAGGACTCGCCTATCTGCTGCAGCGCCGTCTCGTCGCGTGGGACGTGCTCGACCGGTTTCTCGCGCGTGGCCCCGCGCACCTCGACGCCGACGCCGTCTGCGGCCAGGCCATCGCCTCGCTGATCGATCTGTGCGGCGGCGTCACGGGCGGTCTCGAGTCGTTCCTCGCGGGCGGCCCCGTGCACCAGCCGCGGTATCAGCTGCTCGCGCAGGATCTCCGCCGGCTCGAATCGTTCCGGACCGCGGGAAACGCGGCCGTCCGGGGCCTCCTGAACCGCGTAGCCGCGCACGTCCTCAAGGCCGACGGGAAGCCGCGGACGAGCGATCGGATTCATCCCTATAAGCACGAGGACTATCCGGGACCCGACGCGGGGAAGCGGCATCGCGCCGAAGCGAACAGGCTCGGCCCGCTTGTCGAGGACCTGCTCGCCAGGTTCAGCCGGGACCTGAACGTCGTGCTCGCCGGGGGCGTCCGCAAGATGTTTGCGATCGCGCTCGCCGAGTACAAGAAGGCGCTGAACAATCGCTCCCTGCTCGATTTCTCCGACGTGCTGCAGCACGCCGTGGACCTGCTCGGGCGAATGGACGAGTTCTCACAGAGCCGCTACCGCCTCGAGGGGCGCTATCACCACGTGCTCGTCGACGAGTTCCAGGACACCAGCCGGAAGCAGTGGGAGCTCGTCTCGCTGCTCGTCAAGTCGTGGGGTGAGGGACTCGGCCTCGCGACCCAGCCGTCGATCTTCATCGTCGGCGACCGCAAGCAGTCGATCTATCGTTTTCGCGATGCCGAGGTCGCCGTGCTCAGGGAAGCCGGCAGCTTCATCGACGCCCTTCGCCCGGGATCGGGCGCGCGCCGTTCGATTGCGCGCAGCTTCCGGGCGGTGCCGGAGCTGCTCGCCTTCGTGAACGACCTGTTCGCCGAAATGGGGCAGGGGGCGCGGCGCCCGGACGACTTCAAGTACGACGACGAGGATCGGTTCCCGATCGACGACCCCCCACCTGGCACGCCGCCTGGCGGTGGAGGACCGCACCTTGGCGTCGTGACCGGCGGTGACTCCGACGAGTGCGCCGCGGCGGTCGCGGCGGAGATCGGCCGGCTCCTGCGCGAGCAAACCGTCCGCGACAAGCAGACGGGCGTCGCGCGCGCCGCGAGGCCTGGCGACATCGCGATCCTCTTCCGTTCCCGCGCGAGCCACAGGGAGTTCGAGCGCGCGCTCGAAACGGCCGGCATTCCGGCCTACGTCTACAAGGGACTCGGCTTTTTCGACGCTGACGAGATCAAGGACCTCTCGGCTCTGATCCGCTTCCTGGCGAATCCATCGTCCGAGCTGCGCGCCGCCGCGTTTCTGCGGTCGCGCTTCGTGCGCCTCTCGGACACCGCCCTTGCCATGCTCGCGCCTGGCCTCGCGGCCGCGGTCACCGCCCCCACGCCGCCGGGGGCATTGGCAGTCCTTCCGGGTGATGACCGCGCGGCGATCGAGCTGGCCCGCCGCCACGTGCCGCGATGGCTTGCTCGCGTCGATCGCATCCCGCCGGCGGATCTCGTCGAGCAACTCCTTCCCGACACCGCCTATGCCTACGAGCTGCGCGGCGCCCGCCGCCAGCAGGCGTGGGAAAACGTCAAGAAGATGCGCGGCCTCATCCGCCGGATCCAGAACCGCGGCTACGCGACGCTCCCGCGGATCGCCGACCACCTGGAGTCGCTCACCGCAGGGGACGAGTCCAATGCCGTGCTGGAGGCGCTCGACGCCGTCAATCTCATGACCGTGCACGCGTCCAAGGGCCTGGAGTTCCCCATTGTGTTCGTCGTCAACCTGGCGAAGGGGGCGAGCGGGTTTCCGAGGCCTGTCCGGTTGTCAGCGGACGAGGTCTCGGTCGGGCCGTTCGTCTCCGAGAGCGATGACGAAGAACGCTTCAGAGAGCGGGAAGAAACCAAACGCCTCATGTATGTCGCGCTCACCCGCGCGCGGGACCGGCTCTACCTGGGCACGGTGCTGAAGGACGGCGCCTTGGCGATTGGCCGGGGCAGCCTGGCGGAAGTACTGCCGGATTCGCTCCGGGGGGTGTTTGTTCGGGCCGCCCCCGAGCCGGGCACTTCAATCGCCTGGTCCGCGGCGTCGGGGCGCGACTATTGGTTCAGGCGGGTAGCGGATCTTCCGACCGAAGAAGGAGGCCGCTTCGAGATCGCCGCGGGGGCCTGTGCTCGTCCCCCCTCAGTTGACTTCTTCGAGCCGCTCGCCGATCCCACCGCCATCGACCGGATCGCGGTTTCGCAGGCGTTGGATCATGAGAAGCCTGCCTCCGGCGCGTCCCAGCCCCGTCCCCAGGAGGATGAGGCGCTGGTCGGGACACTCGTGCATCGACTCTTTCAGTTCGCCGCCGAACTGCCGGAGCCCGCGCGCCGGGAACACGTCGCGGACCTGGCGGCCAGGCTCATTCGCCCGGAAGAGCGCGCCACCGCGGTGGATGCCAGCGCGAGCGTCGAGCGGGCGATCGCCGTGTGGTCGGCGATGAGCGCGCAGCCTGGATTGGCCGAACTGCTCGCGTCGGGTGACCGCATGCATGAGTTGCCGTTTTCGTGTGTCGAGCCCGATCGGCCCATGCGCGTGCTGCGCGGTACCATCGACTGCCTGGTCCGTCGTCCTGACGGCACGGTCCACGTCTTCGAGTTCAAGACCGGCGCGTCATCGCCGTCGCACCTAGCGCAGCTTGATATTTATCTTCGTGCCGCCCGAATCATGTTCCCGGGCGTCACCGTCTCGGGATCCGTGGTGTATCCCCGGGTGAGGCAGGAATGACAACGCCGGTTGCAGCGTTACGTTTCCGGTGGCACTGCGAGAACCAGACATCAGGGGTCTGTCTAAACGCTCCCGGATGAGCGATTTTCCGGAGTTCACATCAAGGCTGGGGTGGATTTCCCGGCGAGTTGTCTCCTGCAGGCGTCAGTCCGAGGCGAACGGGGAGGCGGGAGGCACTACAGGAAACTGCTTATTTGCCAGCACTTCGTCGCAAAAGGGAACCAAACGCCCGGGCACCCTGTCTAACCGGGTAACTGGTCCCGGGATTGCAGTGAGGTGGGCGGACGTCAGCCGCACCGGGCGGTTGGCGAGGAGGGTCTTTATGGCAGTCCCATCGGCGTCCATCAGCTCCGTCCGGCCCACAGGCACCGTTTTCGAGCTCGAAGCGCTCGAAGGTATGCCATGCGGGTGCGTGGCGGCGGCTTACCGGGCCCGGCCTTGGGACGTGGCCGTTGTCTCCCTCGAGGCGAAAGGGCCCCACTGCATCCTCCCCGGCCACGCATCCGGGCAGATCCTGCGTCTTGGCGACCCGTCCGAGTTCGACGAGGACGACGACGAAGAATAAAAAGCTTTGGTCATTGCGTTCTGCCCAGGCCATTCCATACAATTTCAACCATGCCGTTGACTTGTCCGAGTTGTGGCAACAACCACAACTTCCTGGTGAAGACCCTGCAGATGCACGTCGTCCGTCTGGACGACTCGCGCGTGGAAGTGAATGACGAAGGCAAGCCCGCCGTCATCGAAGTGCTCTGCGACGAGTGCGAGACCGCGCTGAACTTCGAGGACTTCGACGATGCCGTGCGGAAGGAAATGCTCCTGACGCTCGGCGCCCGCTAGTTACCGCTCACCGCTCTCGGCTTCTTCCCAGTAGTCGCATTCGGGACAGACCCACTCACTGACCTGCCGGGTCGAGGTCTGTCCCGTGCCGGGCACGCAGTCCGTGGTCTGGCGCGACTTCATGCGCATGACCTCGCCGCAGAGGGGACATTCCTTGCTGTCAGCCACCGGCTCCAGCTTCCGGTTTTCGGCACCGCTTGTCAATTTCGCTGGCAGGTGGCGGCTGGATGCTGGTAACTTGCTGGCAGGGCATGCGCGATTACTACGACATCCTCGGCGTCTCGCGGGACGCCGGCGCGGACGAGATCAAGCGGGCGCACCGCCAGCTCACGCGCCGCTATCACCCGGACATTTCGGGCGACGAGCTGTCGATCTGCGTGGCGGAGTGCCTGGCCGATGACGTGAGCCTCGACTTCCCTTCGGTGCTCACCGTGCTCGACAGCATGCGGCAGTCGTTTTTCGGCGCGGCGGCCCGCTCGGAGGCCGGCCCCGATGTCGTCGTGACCCCGCGGGAGGCCTTCTGGGGGGCGACGGTGCGCCTGGCCGTCCCGGTGCGCCGCACCTGCGCGGAGTGCGGCGGCCGCGGCGAGGTCTGGAGCGAATGGTGCGCCGAATGTGCAGGCATCGGCGATGAGGCCGCGTTCCAGGTGATCAACCTGCGCGTCCCGGCGGGTGTCCACGAGGGCACGCGGCTCCGGTTCCGCGTGGCGGCCCCGGGCATTCGCGACGTCCTCGTCGACGCCCGCATCGTCATTAAATAGGGAACCGGGTTCAAGCGGTTCAAGGGGTCCAACTGGTTTCACCCGTTCGACGGTCACGATGCGCTCTCACGTGAATCTTCTCGGCATCCTCCAGCTGACATGGGGAGGGATGGGCCTGCTGCTCGGCGTTTCGCTGCTGCTGCTCGCCGTGGGCGCGGTGGCGATTGCGCGGACGACGCCTGGCGATCCGTTGACGGCGGGGTTCACGGCGCTCCTGTTCGTGGTGTTCGCGTCGGCGCTGGCGCTTGGCGGGTGGGCCAGCGCGTGGACCGGACGGGCGATCCGGCAGCACCGGCCGCCTGGACGGACCGGCGCACTCCTGCTCGCGGTCATGAACCTCTTCGTGCTGCCATTCGGTACGGCGCTGGCGATCTACACGTTCTGGGTGCTGTTGCACAACGACGCGCGCGCCCTGTTCGTCGCCGCGGATCGCGCGGGTCACGGATCGATTAACTGATGCCTGTGCATACGGAAAAAACGTCGACCGGCTTCGACGCCAACATGGCGGCGGCGCTCACCTACCTCGTCGGCTTCGTGACCGGCATCATCTTCCTGCTCGTGGAGAAGGACAACAAGTTCGTGCGGTTCCACGCCATGCAGTCCACGCTGGTGTTCATCGGAATCGTCGCCGTCAACATCCTCCTCCAGATCGTTCCCATTCTCGGCGTGCTCGTCGGGGCCTTCGTGGTGATCCCGGTGTCCGCCGCCCTCTGGCTGCTGCTGATGTACAAGGCGTACCAGGGGGAAGAGTTCAAGCTGCCATTGGTGGGCCAGATGGCCGCGGACAGGATCTGACGTTGATTGCCGAAGCCGCTGTCGTCGATGCGCTGCGCGGGGTGCGCGATCCCTCGCTCGAGCGCGATATCGTGTCGCTGAAATTCGTCAAGGATCTCGCCATCGAGAACGGGCGCGTCTCGTTCACCATCGAAACGGCAACGCCGGGGCGCAACGCGGGCAAGGACCAGCTGGCGAACGCGGCCGGGGCCGCGGTGTCGAAGATCCCCGGCGTGACCGCCGTCGACGTGAAGATGTCGTTCAAGGTCCGGCCGGTGCTGGGCTCGGATTTCACCAAGCAGCCGGTGCCCGGCGTCAAGAACGTGATCGCCGTCGGCGCGGGCAAGGGGGGGGTCGGCAAGACCACCGTCTCGGTCAACCTGGCCATCGCCCTCAGCCAGGCCGGCGCGCGCGTCGGGATGATCGACGGCGACATCTACGGCCCGAACGTGCCGATCATGATGGGCATCAGCACCCAGCTCGGCACCGACGGCAAGCGGATCGTCCCCGCGGAGCAGTACGGCATTCAGCTCGTCTCGATGGCCTTCCTGACGAGCGATGACTCGCCGGTCATCTGGCGCGGGCCGATGCTGCACGGGATCGTGCAGCAGTTCTTCCGCGAGGTGGCGTGGGACAGCGTCGACTACCTGATCGTCGATCTGCCGCCCGGCACCGGCGACGTGGCGCTCAGCCTGAGCCAGTCGGTGCCGGTCGCCGGCGCCGTGCTCGTGACGACGCCGCAGGGCGTGGCGCTCGCCGACACCCGGCGCGCCGTCCGGATGTACGAGAAGCTCAATGTGCCCCCGCTCGGGCTCATCGAGAACATGAGCCACTTCATCTGCCCGACGTGCCGCACCGAGAGCGACATCTTCGGCAAGGGAGGCGGCGAGGCGCTGGCGAAGGACATGAACGTGCCCTTCCTCGGCCACATTCCCATCTACGAGCCGATCCGGATCGGCGGCGACACCGGGATCCCGATCTGCGTCGGTGAACCGAAGTCCCCCGCGGCGCAGTCCTTCCGCGCCGCCGCCGAGCAGCTCGCCACGCAGCTCTCGGTCCTCAGCTTCAAGCAGGAAAAGCGCCCGATTCCGCTGACGCAGGTGCGGTGACGGGGGCACACCTTGCAATTCACGCCGGGCCGTTCACACGCCGGGCAGTTTGCCGTGGCAGTCAGTAGCTCCTCGCTGTCAACCGTCAGCCCCAAACCGCGAACTGTCATCAGCGGACTGTGATCGGTTCACCCGCAGACGGTGAACTGGGCGCGCGTGCCCTCGTCGAGCGCGAGCTCCTGCGCGACCGAGGGGGCCGCCGCCGTGGCCGAGAACCACAGCGTCATGTCATGCCGAGGAGCTCCGCGAGCGCCACGAGCAGCAGCATCCGTCGCGGACTCCGGCTCGGCATTAGACGTTTACCATGGACGAAATTGCCGATAGGATTCAAGGAGTGATTCCCCGCATCGCGGCCAGCCTGCTCGTGATCGTCTGCGGCGCTGCGCCGATGGCCCAGTCGCCCGCTCGATCCGTGCGCGGCGAGGTCCGCGCGTCCCACGGCGTCGTCGCCGCGGGGCGCACGTTCACCGCCGACGCCGGCGCGCGTGTGATGAGCGCCGGGGGCAACGCCATCGACGGCGGCGTCGCCTCGATCTTTGCCGCGGCGGTCGTCGAGATTTCCCACTTCGGCCTCGGCGGCGAGGCCCCCATCATCATCTATTCCGCGCGGGAGCAGCGCGCCGTCGTCATCAACGGCCAGGGCCCGGCGCCCAGGGCGGCAGGTCCGCAGATGTTCGCGGGGAAGGACGCGATCCCGGGCAACGGGCCGCTCGGCGCGACGCTGCCGGCCGCCGTCGACTCGGCGGCGATCGCGCTGGCGAAGTACGGCACCCGGTCGCTCTCGCACGTGCTGCAGCCGGCGATCGAGCTGGCGGACGGCTTCCCGATGTACGACCTGCTGCACCACTACTTCGAGAGCGAGCGCGCCGCGTGCGAGCCGTACGCCGCGACGATGCGCACCTACTATCCGGGGGGACGGATCACCCCCGTCGGTGAGACGTTCCGGCAGCCGAACCTCGCCGCCACGCTTCGGGCCCTGGCCGCGGCGGAACAGAGCGCGCTCGGGCGGGGGGCGACACGCGAGCAGGCGATCGAGGCCGGGCGCGATGCCTTCTACAAAGGGCCGATCGCGCAAACCATGACGGCGGCGGTGCGGGAGGCCGGCGGTGTGATGACCGACGACGATCTGGCCGGCTACCACGGCAAGATCGAGGAGCCGGCGTCGGCTCCGTATCGCGGCTACACCGTTTATAAGGCGGGCTTCTGGAACCAGGGCCCCGTGCTCCTGCAGACGCTCCGGCTGCTCGAAGGCTTCGACCTCGCCGCGATGGGCGCGGGCTCCGCCGACGCGCTGCACACCACCGTCGAAGCGATCAAGCTGGCCTACGCCGACCGCGATCGGTATTACGGCGATCCTGACTTCGTCCGCGTGCCCGGCGACGTCCTCCTGTCCGGATCCTACGCGACGCTGCGGCGCAGCCTGATCGATCCGAAACACGCGAGCGTGGTGCAGCGCCCCGGGGATCCGGTGCGAGGGACGGCGCTGCTGGCGCGCGTCCCGCAGGGGCCGCTCCCGACGCGTCCTTCCCGGGAGCAGGGCGACACCACCTCGATCCAGGTGGTGGATGGAGACGGCAACCTGTTCTCGGCCACGCCGAGCTCCGGCTGGATCCTCGGCGGCGCGTTCGTCGCCGGCGCGACGGGCGTGCCGATGAGCAACCGCATGCAGGCGTTCAACCTCGACCCCTCGAGCCCGAACATCCTCGCCGGCGGCAAGCGGCCCCGGACCACGTTGACGCCGACCGTCGTTCTGAAGGACGGCAAGCCGTTCCTCGCCATCGGCACGCCGGGCGGCGACAGCCAGGACCAGCAGATCCTCCTGGTGCTGCTGAACATCGTGGATTTCGGAATGGACGTGCAGGCCGCGATCGAGGCGCCGCGCGTCAACTCGCTGCACCCCGTCAGCTCGTTCGACAATCATCGCGCCATGCCCGGCGTGCTCGAAGCGGAGACGTCGCTGGCCCCGGCGGTCATCGCCGAACTGAGGGCACGGGGCCACCAGCTCGTCGTCCGCCCCCCCTTCGGCATGTCCACGGGCATCGTCGCCGCCGGCGTGGATCCGGTGACGGGGCGGCTGCGCGGCGGCGCCGACCTCCGCCGCGAGCGCGCCATCGTTGCCTGGTAGCTGGTTGATGAATATTCCTTATAGCAAGCACACACTGCCGAACGGCCTCGACGTCCTCATTCACGAGGATCACGCGCTCCCGATCGTGGCGGTCAGCGTCTGGTATCACGTCGGATCCAAGAACGAAGTTCCGGGGCGGACCGGGTTCGCCCACCTGTTCGAGCACCTGATGTTCGAGGGATCGGAGCATTCCGATCGCGGATATTTTCACTCGCTGCAGCAAGCGGGCGCCGCGTTGAACGGGTCCACGAACGCGGACCGCACCAATTACTGGGAGGTCGTGCCCACCAATGCGCTGGATCTGGCGCTGTGGATGGAGTCCGACCGCATGGGGTACCTGCTGCCGGCCTTGACCGAGGCGAAGTTCTCGAACCAGCGGGAGGTCGTGCTGAACGAGCGCCGGCAGAACTACGAGAACCGGCCCTACGGTCTCGCCGGAATGGCGATCGTTTCCGCTTTGTTTCCGCCGGATCATCCGTACCACTGGTTGACCATCGGCGAGGCGGCCGACATCCGCGCGGCCCATATCGACGACGTCCGCGCATTCTTCCAGCGCTACTACCATCCCGCGAACGCGTCGCTGGCGCTGGCCGGGGACGTCGACGCCGGAGCGGGCCTCGCGCTGGCGGAGCAGTATTTCGCGGAGATTCCGGCTGGCGAGAAGCCCGGCCTCGTGACGGTAAGGACGCCCGACGCGCCCGCCGGGGATATCCGGCTGGTTCTCGAGGATCGTGTCGAACTGTCGCGGCTGTATCTCGCGTGGCACTCGCCGGGGCTGTTTGCCGACGGGGACGCCGAGCTCGACCTCGTGGGCGAGGTGCTGTCGAGCGGAAAGACGTCGCGCCTGTATCGCGCGCTCGTGTACGAACAGCGCATCGCGACCGAAGTCGCGGCTTCGCAGAACTCACGGGAGCTCGGGAGCTTTTTCCAGATCGTCGCGACCGCCGCCCCGGGCCGCACGCTGGCCGAAGTTGAGCGCGCGATTTCCAAAGAGATCGCGGACCTCATCGATCGCGGCCCGACCGCGGCGGAGCTCGAGCGGTGCCTCGCCCAGGCGGAGGCGCACTTTCTCTTCCGGCTTCAGACGGTCGGCGGATTCGGCGGGAAATCCGACCAGTTGAACGCGTACAACATCTTCCTCGGGGACCCCGGGTACTTCGCCAGGGACCTCGAGCGCTATCGCTCCGCGACCGCCGCCCAGTTGCGAGAGGCCGCCGCGACATGGCTGAAGCCGGACCGGCGCGTCGTGCTGAGCGTCGTCCCTCGCGGCCGCGCGGCCCTGGCGCTCGGCGGGTCGCAGCCGGTGGCGGTTTCCTGAATGGGCGCGGACCGCAGCCGCCTGCCGGAGTTGGGCCCGGAGCCACGGTTCACATTCCCGGCCATCCGCCGGACGATACTCGCCAACGGCCTGCGCGTGTGGACCGTCGAGCACCGCCAGGTGCCGCTCGTCTCGGTGCTGGCGCTCGTGCCCGTCGGGGCCTCCTCCGACCCGTCGGACCGCCCCGGGCTCGCGGCGATCACCGGTGACATGCTCGACGAGGGGTGCGGCGATCGATCCGCGCTCGACGTCCACGAAGCGCTGGGGCGCATCGGCGCGCAACTGGATATCGACGTCGGCCACGATGCCACCGTGATCGGGCTCACCACGCTGGAGCGGTATGTCGGGGCCGGGCTCGAGCTGGTTCGCGACATGCTCATCCGGCCCCGATTCGAGCAGCGCGAGTTCGATCGCGTGCGCGATCTGCGGCTGAACCGGCTGCTGCAGCTCAAAGAGATGCCGCCCGCGCTCGCCGACCGCGCCTTCACGCAGCTCCTGTATCGCAATCATCCCTACGGACACCTGCCGATCGGGACCGAGGGGGCCCTCCGGTCGCTCATGGTCCGCGACGTCACGAGCTTCCATCAGCGCGCCTTCATTCCGTCGCGCACGACGGTGATCGCCGTCGGGGACGCGTCGCACGACGCGCTTCTCGCGGCGGTGCGGATCGCGTTCGAGACGTGGACGCTCGAATCCTCCGGACCCGTTGCGGACCCGGAGACCTTCCCGGCACCTCCGGCGCCGCCGACGCGGCTCGCGGTCGTCCATCGGTCGGGCTCGGCGCAATCCGAGTTGCGTATCGGTCACGTCGCGCTGGCGCGCCGCACGCCCGATTATCATGGCGCGCTCGTCGCGAACATGATCCTGGGCGGGCAGTTCGTCAGCCGCATCAACATGAACCTTCGGGAAAACAAGGGCTACACCTACGGCGTGCGCACGTCGTTCGAGTTCCGCCGCGCCCCCGGCCCGTTCGTCCTCCACGCCAGCGTGCAGCACGACGCCACGGCCGACGCGCTGCGCGAGGCGCTGGGGGAGATCCGCGCAATCCGCGGCGAGCGGCCGGTGACGCGCGAGGAGCTTCAGCTCGGGCGCGCGTCGCTGACCCGCGGCTACCCGCGAAACTTCGAGACCGCCGACCAGGTCGCGCGCGCCGCCGCGCAGCTTGCGCTGTACGACCTGCCCGACGATTACTTCACCTCGTTCGTGCCGAAGGTGCTGGCGCTCAGCGAGGACGACGTCACCGCGATCGCCGCGAAGCACATCGATCCCGCCCGCCTGGTGACCGTCGTGGTCGGCGACCGCGACCAGCTCACGCCGTCGTTGAAGACGTTGGACCTTGGCGAAGTGGACGACGTCAGCGTGGCGTAGCGGAGCCGGGAGGTGGTTCTCGAGGTTCTCAGGGTTCTCGAGGTTCTCAGGGTTCTCGAAGTTCTCAGGGTTCTCGAGGTTCTCGAGGTTCTCCGGGTTCTAAGGGGCTCTTGGAATCGTGGAACCACCCTTCGAACCCTTCGAACCCTTCGAACCCTGAGAACCCTGAGAACCCTGAGAACCCTCAGATGAGGGCCGTCCGTTTCCACCAACACGGCGGGCCTGACGTTCTCAGGTTCGAGGAGGCGCCGGACCCGGTCGCCGCTCCCGGCCGCGCCGTCGTGCGCGGGCTCGTCCCGTTTCCTCTGGCCCCCCCGGTCCTCCGTCTTTGTCACTCCACCACCTCCCGGGAACACCCCCCGCGTCTCTTCCGTCCAAGTGGCACAATGAGCACGCCCGGTTGTAAACTGGGCGTTCGCATATGACTTCCACCCGGTTCAGCCTCAGCCTTGTCGGCGTGGTCGGCATTTTCGTTGCCGTCCTCTCGGCCGCGGCGCTGTGGTTGGCCATCTCGGATCCGGTGACCACCGCCACGGCGGTCGACGCCGCCACGCAAGGCGACGTCTCTCCCATCGTCAAGGCGCTCGCCGGCGCCCTCTACGACGCCCTCCAGGGGATCATCAAGTATCTGTAAGCCGTTCGCCGTGAACCGCTCGACGTTGGCGGTGAACCGCGTCAACCGTTGACTGCCAGCGCCCGGCTGAGAAACCGGCACAGCGTGATCCCATCCATCCACTTGAACGGCGACACGCCGGTGCTGTAGTGGCCGCAGGGCAGCACGAGCAGGTCGTGCGGGATGCCGGCATTACGGAACGCGCTGACGAACCTGCGTGAGAGATCCACGGGGAACGTGAGGTCGTAGAGCGCGTACACCAGCAGGATCTCCCGGCCGCGGACGCGTTCCAGAAACGGCAGCGGGCTGATCGGCAGCCACATGCGCCGCAGCTCGTCGAGCGTCACGTTGCCTTCGAGCGTCTCCCGCACGTGCGTTGTCGACAGGCCGTGCCACACGACGTCGGCGAAGTACGGCGAGATGTGGTTCAGCGCCGCGGCCTTGACGAGCGGCTCGTGCGCGGTCGTCAGCATCGCGAGGCAGGACCCCAGGCTGGTGCCGAGGATCCCGATCGACTCGTAGCCCCGGGCGTGGAGCCAGGCGATGGCGCGGCGCGCGTCGAGGACGGCCTGGCGGCAGACCTGCGCCGTCCGGCCGACGTTAGCGCTGACGATGTAGTCGGCGCGCGTGAGCTCCGGGGGCATGCGCGCGTCATGGTACGGAAGGCTCAGGCGCAGCGCCGAGATCCCGAAGCGATTGAGCAGCCGGCAGAGCCCGACATGCCCGTCCAGGTCCGAATTCCATTGCGCCATGACCAGGACCGCGCGCCGGCGGCCGCGCGGTGACGGATCCGGGAAGTACCTCCCCCGGACCCTGTTGTTCCCGGGGTGCGGCGTCTCGAGCGCGCTCGTGAACGTGAGGGTATCGCCCGAGAGCGTGTAGTCGTCCGCCGGTGCAACGGCGTAAAACGCGTCACCGCGTGCCACGGTCGCCTCGCCCCAGATCTGCAGCACACGGGTGGGATCGCCGTCGGGCAGATACTGATCGGCCAGCCATTCGAGGCCCCAGTCGAACGGACGGGCGACGCGGTTGGTGGCAACCGACGCGAGGCGGCGCTCCCACTTGTGGAAGAATCGCGCGAGCACGCGTCAGCGGTCCCCGGATGCCTTCTGGTGGAGCGTGTCGTACTCTCGCGCCTGGTCCGCCGCCGATTCGACCGGCAGCCCGGCCTCGACCCAGCCCGCGTGTCCCATCTGCGGCGCACCGCCCCAGCCGCCGAGCACGTTCGCAACGTCCTCGAAGCCGGCGCTCGCGAGGATTTCGCACGCCTGCTGCGAGCGCCCGCCCATCTTGCAGCCCACGACCATCGGAGTGCCCCGCGGGAAGTTGGCCTGTACGACTGCCAGAAACTCCGGGTTCGGGCGCATCTGTCCTGTTTGCGCGTCCAGGTGCAGCAAGGGAATGTTGAACGCTCCCACGGGATGTCCCTGCAGGAATTCAGGAACGGACCGGACGTCGAGATACGTCGCGCCGGAGCCCTGCTGCTGATGAGCCTGCTGAACGGTGATGTGCTTGATAGTCATCATTCTTGCTTGTCGTCGTCCCTATGATTGAACAGCCTTGGAGTCCCGATACCCCGAAAGCTCCCGACGTGGTGAACATGCCCGGACCGGTGAACGGCCCGATCCCGCCGGGTGGCCCGGATGGCGACCAGACGCCGGACATTCACCCGGTGCCCCCGCCGACCGATCCCTCGCCTCCGATTATCTGACGTTCGACCGCGGCGGCCACCGCCAGCAGGCGCTCGGTACCGCCGCGGTGGCCGACGAGCTGGATGGCGCGCGGCAGTCCGTCGCGCCCCGTGCCGCACGGCAGCACAATGGCCGGATGCCCGGTAATGTTGAACAGCTGGGTCAGCCGGAGCATCATCGCGCGGACGGGTTCCTGGGAGCGGCCAACAGAGACCGACGCCGCACCGAGCGGCGGGGCAGCGATCGCCAAGGCGGGCAGCAGGAGCCCGTCGAGCCCTTCGAGCGCCTTGTCCACCGCGCGCCCTAACGCCACCCGCGCGTGGAGCGCGCGCAGGTAGTCCTCCGCCAGGATGTACCGACCCATTTCCAGCCGGACCCGCACGCCGGGCGAGTATTTGTCGGCATGCGCGTCGAGCAGCGGCGCGTGATACCAGCCTGCCTCGGGGAGGACGATGTGCAGGTAGACGTCGGCGGTGCGCTCCGCGTGTTCGATGACGACGTCCGACACGGTGTATCCGCCACGTTCCAGCGCCGCGCGTGCCTCGCCGAAGAGCCGCACCACCTCGTCATCCAGCTTGTCGAAGAAGTAGGGCACCGGGACGCCCAGCCAGAGCGGCGCGACGGCTTCCGCCGGCAGGCGATCGATCCGCGGCTCGCCGTCGAGCATCGCGTGGAACATCAGGGCGGTGTCTTCGACCGTGCGTGCCATCGGCCCGACGTGATCCATGGTCGCGCTGAGCGGCACGATCCCGCCCGACGAAATCTCCCCCCGCATCGGCTTCAGGCCGGTGACGCCGCAGGCAGCGGCGGGGATCCTGATGGATCCGCCGGTGTCGGTGCCGACCGACCCGTAGCACATGCCCTCGACGAGCGCGACGGCCGCCCCCGCGCTCGAGCCGCCCGCGGAGCGCGCCCGGTCGTGGGGATTTTTGACCGGACCGAAGGCCGTTTCATCGCTGGTGGTGCCAAAGGCAAACTCGTGCAGGTTCGTCTTGCCGACGATGATGGCGCCCGCGCGCACGAGGTGGCCGACGACCGGCGCGTCGTGAAGGGGCATCCGCGGCGGCACACGCGATCCCGACGTCGTCGGGGTTCCCGCCACGTCGACGAGGTCTTTGACCGACACCGGAATGCCGTGGAGCGGGCCACGGTAGTGGCCGGCCGCGATGTCCTTCTCCGCGCGCGCGGCGTCGGCGAGGGCGCGCTCGCCGGTGACCGTGATGAATGCGCGAAGCTCGTCGTTGGTCGCCGCGATGCGATCCAGGCACGCGCGCGTCAGTTCGACGGGCGACACCTCGCGCCGCGCGATGAGCCC
>JANOJK010000964.1:0-2279 GCA_031408165.1 Acidobacteriota bacterium
GATCGAGGGCTACCGGCACGACGATCCCGATCGCAGCCTCTATCGGCGCCAGCAGGCGGATGTCCGATTGCCGGATGGCACCGCCGCCCGCGCCTGGGTCTACTTCTACAACGCCCCGCTCGGGCGCGCCCAGAAGATCGCGTCGGGCGACTACCTTGAACATGTCAAGGTCAGATAACGACCCACGGCTTTTTCACAATGGTCACTAAGACCACGGAGACCACGAAGTTCTTGTGATCTTCGTGGTCCTTGTGACCTTCGTGAATGCACCGTTTTTGCCGTGACACGAGTGGGAGCTGGATACATGGGTGACGGAAAGCGCGTTTCAGGGAAGTTGATGTGGACCGTGGTGGCCTTGATAGCTCTCGGTGGGCTGCGGACCGGAGCGCAGGCGCAGGCCCCGGCGACCGATCCCCGAATCGAGAAGCTCGTCGCATCGATTTCCGAGGAGCGCCTGCAGCGGCTGCTCCAGAAGCTCGTGAGCTTCAAGACCCGCAACACCTGCTCGGATGCCGCGGCGCCGGACGGCATCGGCCCGGCCCGCCAGTGGATTCTCGATGAGATGACGCGCAGCAGCCCGAAGCTGCAGGTCGGCTTCGACACGCACACGGTGCCGACCGTTCGCGGCTGTGCGGGTCCGATCGAGCTGCGGAACGTGATGGCCGTGCTCCCGGGGAAGACGCCGCGCCGGATCTACGTGAGCGGCCACTACGATTCCCTCAACCTCGGGAGGGGCGGCCAGCAGGCCGGCAATGCGGGAGCGGCGCAGCCGGGCACGCCGACGCGCCCGGGCGCGGCGCCGCAGGCGCCCGGAGAACCCGCGGACCCGGCGGCCTCGAATCAGCCGCAGGCCCCCCGGCCGGTCCGGGATCCCAACGTCATCGCGCCCGGCGCGAATGACGACGGCAGCGGGACCGTGCTGTCCATGGAGCTTGCGCGCGTGTTCGCGGAGAGCGGCATCGAGTTCGACGCGACGCTGGTCTTCATGGCGGTCGCCGGTGAGGAGCAGGGGCTCGTCGGGTCGGGCGCGCACGCGAAGAAGGCGAAGGACGAAAAAATCCCGATCCAGGCCTGGTTCAACAACGACATCGTCGGCGGCTCCCGCGGCGGCGACGGGATCATGGACAGCGCGACCGTCCGCGTGTATTCGGAAGGGCCGGAAGACTCGCCGTCGCGTGCGCTGGCGATGTTCGCGCAGCGGGTGGCGGCGCAATACGTGCCGTC
Organism: Acidobacteriota bacterium; assembly: GCA_031408165.1. GTDB lineage: Bacteria > Acidobacteriota > Vicinamibacteria > Vicinamibacterales > 2-12-FULL-66-21 > JAICSD01. Next base: position 1,225 of record JANOJK010000964.1, read on the forward strand.
GCACCGGCTCCGGCTGTTGGCGCGGCGGGATCGGTTCAGCCGCGGCGGCGATCACAGCGCGCTCAACGCGAACGGGTTCGCCGCGATCGGGTTCCGCGAGTCGCGGGAGAACTACGCGAAGCAGCACGGCCCCGACGACACCATCGACGGCGTGGATTTCAGATACCTGGCGCAGAACGCGCGCGCCAACGCGGCCGGCATGGCCACGCTCGCGCTCGCGCCCCCCCCGCCCGTCGTCGTCAGCGCGCGCGGCGCCCCGACGATCGATCGCCGGCCGTCGGGGTACGATGCGCACCTCCGGTGGAGCGCATCCCCCGGCGCGGCCGGCTATCGCGTCTTCTGGCGGAACGCGTGGAACCCCGACTGGCAGCACGAGGTGTACGTCGGCAACGTGCTCGAGTACACGCTGCCCCGTATGAACATCGACGACTGGGTGTTCGGGGTGGCCGCGGTGGATGCCGCGGGTCACGAGAGCACGGTCAGCGCGTACGTCGCGCCTCCGAGGTCAGACGGCGCGTCCTAGGCGCCTCCACACGCCGAACTCCCGCCTCTCTACACCGTATCGTCGGCGATCTGTCCGTCGACGACCGCCGGGGCGCGGCGGAGGACCTTGAGCTCCTCCACGAACGTTTCGAGCGCGGCCTGGGCGTGGTCCGAGTTCTCGATGAACTCGACCCCCGTGCGGTAGAGGACGATCCCGTCCCGCAGTTCGCCGATGTGGCAATGGGCGATGCGCCCCTTGACCACGATCGAGCGGTCCCCGAGCGAAATCCGGAAGTCGTGGAGTGAGTCCAGCTGAAGCGCGAACGGCGTCACGATCTGCGCGCCGCCGTGGCTCACGTCGAGAATCGTCATCGGCTGGAAGACTTTGACCTCGCCGTGCAGCGGCGCGGGAACGGGCACGCGTTCGTTGTCGCGCTTGTTGTCGTCAGCCATCAGGAGAGATTGGCCGACTATACAACAAACCCGCTAGAATGGAGCGTTATGGCCACGATGACCGCGGTGACGACGTACAACAACTACATCGATGGGGAATGGGTCGCGTCCCGGTCCGG
>JANOJK010001019.1:0-2409 GCA_031408165.1 Acidobacteriota bacterium
CGCCTGGTAGAACTGGACCTGCTTCGCCTGGAATTGTGCGCGCTCCCCCGTCAGGTTCACGTCGAAGGTGACGAGGTTGCGCGTGTCGAGGCCGACGTCGACCCGCGTGAGATGGAGAAAGCTGCGGACGAACAGCACCGACCCGACGAGCAGGACGACCGCGACGGCGATCTCGAGCGAGACGAGGACGTCGCGGGTGCGGCCGGCGCGTCCCGTGCCGGAGGCACGCGTGCCGCCTTCGCTGAGCGCGCCCGACAGCGCGTCGCGCGAGAGCTGAAGGGCCGGGACGGCCCCGAACACGAGCCCGGACACGATCGACACAACAAGCGCGAAGGCGAGCACGCGGGCGTCCAGATGCGGCGTCTGCCCGCCGATGAAGTCCGCCGGCGCGATCGCGGCGAGTGCGCCGGTGCCCAGCCAGGCGAGGAGCAGGCCGGCGGCGGCGCCCGCGAGCGAGAGAACGGTGGACTCGGTCAGGAGCTGGCGGACGACCCGGGCGCGCGTCGCGCCGAGCGCGCGGCGCAGGGCAAGATCGCGGCGGCGCGCCGCCCCGCGGCCGAGCAGCAGGCCAGCGACGTTGGCGCAGGCGATGGCCAGAACGAAGGTCACCACGCCCGCGAGTACGAAGAGCGGGCGCTCGACCGGGCCGAAGAAATTGTCGCGCACGCGCACGATCGACACGCCGCGGCCACCGTCCTCCGGGTGCTCGCGCGAGATGCGGTCGCCGATGGCGGCCAGCTCCGCGCGCGCCTGGGCGAAGGGCACGCCGGGCTTCAGCCGCGCGACCGCGCGCAAGTACCCCGCGTTGCGGATGCCGGTCATGTCGCGCGTCTCGTCGATGGCGGTCCGCGGAATGTCTCCGGCGCCGCCGGGAACCCACAACTCAGGGCCGGGCATTGCGCTCGGTCTCGCGGTCACGCTGGGCCAGAAGAAGTCAGGGCGCATGACCGCGACCACCTGGCGCGGCGTGCCGTTGAGGGTAATCGTGCGGCCGACGATCGAGCGATCCGCGCCAAAGCGGCGGACCCAGAGGCTGTGCGTCAGGACGACGGCCGACCAGTCAGCGGCGTTGGCGTGGAATGGTTCCCCGAGCAGCGGGCGCGCGCCGAGCGTGTCGAAGAACGTGGAGCCGACACTCGAGCCCTGCAGGCGCTCGGCATCGCCGGAGCCGGTGAGGGTGAACGACAGGTGGCTGATGCCGGCGAGGCTGCTGAAGCTTGTCGTCTGCGACCGGATGTCGATCAGGCGGCCGGGCCCGAGCGGCTCCTGGTCGCCGTTGCGCAGGTTCCAGATGAACACGAGGCGATCGTCGTCCGCGTACGGCAGCGGGCGCAGGAGGGCCGTGTTGATGACGCTGAAGATGGCCGTGTTCGCGCCGATGCCGAGGGCGAGCGTGAGGACGGCCACGGCGGCGAACGCCGGAGAGCGCCGCAGTCCGCGGATCGCGTAGGTCACGTCCTGCCTGACGTCGGTCCACATACCTGTCCGCCTTTTCTGCCGCGCGGACCGGTCGTCGATGGCCCGCACCTGCCTGGTGATGGTGTCGATGCTGCCGAACCGGCGGCGGGCGGCCTCGCGCGCCTCCGCGGGCGACAGGCCGCGCGCGCGGAAGTCCCGCTCGCGCATCTCGAGGTGAAATGCAATTTCCTCGGTGGCGTCCGCCCCCGTGTCGCGCCAGATGCGGCGCTCCGGACGTCCGGGGGTGCTCATGACGCTTTCGACGGGCGCCGCGAGGCCAGGGCGCGCGAGACCGCCACCGAAAAGCGCTCCCAGCGGGACAGCTCGGCCCGGAGCTGCTGCTTCCCCTGCTCCGTCAGGCTGTAGCAGCGGACGCGCCGGTTGGTTTCTGAAATGGTCCACTGCGAGGTGACCAGCTCGCGTGCCTGCAGCCTGTGCAGCGCTGGATACAGGGATCCCTCTTCGACGAGCAGCTCGTCGCCTGTCACCTGCTCGATCCAGCGTGCGATGCCGTATCCGTGCAGAGGGCCCCAGCTCAGGGACTTGAGGATCAGCGTCGCCAGCGTGCCCTGGAGGAGATCGACGGTCGTGGCGCGGTCGCTCATAGGCCTGCGATCATATACATATGATGGTATGGGTAGTCAACCGGGTCCGTCTCTAGAAGAGAAACACAGAGCCCCAGAGATCGCAGAGACGCACAGGGGCGTCGGCGTTTGTCCCTTTCGCGGCCCGTAGACGCTTCGTTCGAACGACGCGCGCTAACCGGGGTCACGACGATTCTCGAGCGAGCGCACCGACAAGCGGAGGGCGGAGAGGCACGTCAGGCGAGCCGCGCGTCGCGCGGCGGCAGGGCCAAGGGCCGGCCTCGCCTGACCTGTAGCCGCCTGATACCAGAAGAGCTCTGCGCCCTCCGCTTGTCGGCGCCCTCTGCGAGAGATCTTCTCTGTGCGT
>JANOJK010001027.1:0-4874 GCA_031408165.1 Acidobacteriota bacterium
CTCGAGCAGGCCTATCGGGTGCTCTTGGTTTACGAACTGGAGAAAGCCGGGTTCGCGATTGAATGCAAACGGGAGTTGCGTACCTATTTGCGTCTGTCAGGAATCGGTGTGGGCCTGCTGATCAACTTCAACGTTCCAATCCTGCGCCACGGCATTCGCCGCGTCATCCTGGATCGGTAGCTCCTTCGCTCCTTCGGCTCCTTCGATTCCTTCGGCTCCTTCGACTCCTTCCCTATCGGATCTCGATCGGGCGCGACGGGAGCGGGGGATCGGCGCGCTGCGCCAGCTCGCGCTGGCGGAACAGGCGGTCGATCAGGCTGGGCGTGCTCGCCTTGGGGTTCCAGCCCATTCTGAGGACGTTGATGGCGATCTCGCGGCGGCCGAGCTCCAGGGCCTCGTGGCAGCTCCACATGTAGACGTCGATTTGGCGCCCCTGGACCGCCGGACCGGTGTCCATGATCGTGTAGATGCCGTTGTAGCGCTCGCCCAGCTTGTAGACCTGGATGACCGACCCCACCGGCAGCAGGTCCGGGTCCGCGGCCGCAATCCCCGTCCGTACATTGACGCCCGACGCCGTCGTCGTTCCCTTGCAATAGGCCGTGGCGGTGAAGCGGAGATGCGTCGCCTGGTTCGGGAGGGACGTCTCCCGCGCCGCCACTGGGAGCCCGGGGATGTCCTGGAAGTCCATGACCCTGGTTTCGTACATCAGCACGAAGCCGCAGGCCACGAAGGCCGTCGCCCCGAGCTTCCGTCCGAGCGAGTGTGAAATCAGCATGGGTTCGGGCCACACACGGGCTTTGGCCTCGATCCACTATAGGAGGGGATCGCCCTTCAGTCAAAGGCCCGAAGCCGATCCTTCAGGATTGTAAGTTGTTGAATCTACTTGGGTTGGTGCAGCGCGGCGACCCGTCTGCGGTGAGCGACGATCATCGCGAGGGACACGCGGTGGGCGATCAGGGCCAGGATCAGCGCGCCGATGGTGGATCCCAGGACGTAGGCCCAGGCCAGCGGCGTCAGGGCGTGCCCGAGCTGCCGGAAGTCCGCCCAGGATGCATCCGCCAGGGCGCTCTGCAGATCGCGCAGGAGGTTCGGCGGCACCTGGACCCGGAGGATGGTCGCCCCCAGCAGCGTGGCCAGCGAGTAGTACGCCGGCAGGATCCACGGCAGGTTCGAGTAGATCCCGAGCAGGACGGCCACGCGATTGAGATTGAAGGCGAACGCGCAGACGAGGCCGAGAACGGTGTGCAGCCCGAGCAGTGGCGAGAAGCCGAAGAACACGCCCACCGCATATGCCACCGCCGTCCGCTGCGGTGTGTCGTGCGTGTGGAGCAACTGGTCCAGCCAGCGGCGCAGGCGGGGCGACGACTTCATCGCGTGGTCAGAAGTGGACGAACCCCGCGGGCAGAGGTTCCGGGACGCCGTCCCGGACGATGGCGGTGTGCGGCTCTCTGGTCAGCTGGCCGATGCGTGTGACGGGGACGCCGCGGGCCTGGCGGATCACGGCGGCCAGCCGGCCCCGCGCGCGCCCGGGCGCGGAGAAGAGCAGCTCGTAGTCGTCGCCGCCGGCGGCGGCGCCGGCAATCGGATCGAGGCCTGCGCGGAGGAACCACGCGCGGGCCGCGGCGGAGATGGGTAGCGCCGCCGCGTCGATCGTCGCGCCCGTCCCCGACGCCGCCGCCATCTGGCGGACGGCGTCCGCGAGCCCGTCGCTCAGGTCCATGCACGCGCTGGCGGCGCGGTTCCTGCCGAGCAGCGCGCCAATCCGGGTGCGCGGGTCGGGGGCGCAGTGGCGCCGCACGCACTCCGCGATGCCTTCGATGCCTTCGAGCCCCTTCGAGCCCGTCGTGTCCTTCGACTCCTTCGTGTCTTTCGACTCCTTCAATCCCTCCTTCACCCACCCGAGGCCGGCCGCCGCCGCGCCGACGCTGCCGGTGACGTAGAGGTCCTCGCCGGCACGGCCGCCGCTGCGCGTGAGGATGTGTCTCGCGCGGGCGAAGCCGGTGACGGTGACGTCCACCATCAGCGGACCTGGCGACCGCGTGATGTTGCCGCCCGCCAGCGTGACGCGGGCGTCGGCGGCGAGCGCGAGGAAACCGTCGACGAGCGCGTCCACGTCGCCGGGCAGGCTGTTGGCCGGCAGCCCGAGGGACAGCAGCGCCAGCCGCGGCGCGCCGCCCATCGCGGCGACGTCGGACAGGTTCACGGCGAGCGCCTTCCATCCGATGTCGCGCGCGGTGCTGAAGCGGCGATCGAAGTGGATGCCCTCGACGAGGGAGTCGGTGGTGAGGATCTCGAGCGCGCCGCGCGCCGGCTTCACGACGGCGGCGTCATCGCCGATGCCGACGAGCAGCCACGGCGGCGCGGCAGGCACGCGGGCGCGGATGCGCGCGATCAGATCCCGTTCCCCTGCGCCGGGCGGCGTCGCCGCGCCGGTCATCGCAGAGGTATCAACGCGCAAATTCGGTCGCCCGGGTTTCACGAATGACGGTGACCTTGATCTGGCCGGGATACTCGAGCTCGTTCTCGATGCGGCGCGCGATGTCCTTCGACAGCCAGATCGTCTGCTCGTCCGAGACGTGCTCGCTCTCCACGACGATCCGGATTTCGCGGCCGGCCTGAAGGGCGAACGCCTTCGACACCCCCGGAAACGAATCGGCGATGCTCTCCAGCTTCTCGAGGCGCTTCACGTACGATTCGAGAATGTCCCGCCGCGCCCCCGGCCGGGCGGCCGAGATGGCGTCGGCCGCCTGCACGATCATCGCCTCGAGCGAGGGCCAGTCGATGTCCATGTGGTGCGCCGCCACTGCCTGGAGGACCGGCTCGCTCTCGCCGTGCCTGCGCAGGAACTCGAGACCGAGCTCGAGGTGCGTGCCCTGCAGGTCGCGATCGATCGCCTTGCCGATGTCGTGCAGGAACGCGGCGCGCGCCGCCACCTGCCCGTTGAGTCCGAGCTCCTTCGCCATGATGCCGGCGAGGAACGCGACCTCGAGCGAATGGTTCAGGACGTTCTGCCCGTAGCTGGTGCGGAACTTCAGCCGGCCCATCAGGCGGAGGATCTCGGGATGGAGATCGTAGAGGCCGAGCTCGAACGCCGCGGTCTCTCCTTCCTTGCGGACCGTCTCCTCCATCTCCGCCTTGACCTTTGCGACCACCTCCTCGATGCGGGCGGGGTGAATGCGGCCGTCGGCAATGAGGCGCGCGATGGCCTGCCGCGCGATTTCGCGCCGGAACGGGTCGAAGGACGACAGGATGATCGCGCCCGGCGTGTCGTCGACGATGAGCTCGACGCCGGTGGCGGTTTCGAGCGCGCGGATGTTGCGTCCCTCGCGGCCGATGATCCGCCCCTTCATGTCGTCGCTCGGCAGATCCACGACCGACACGGTCGTCTCGATGGCGGTCTCGGCGGCGCTGCGCTGGATGGCGTCGGTGATGATGTGCTGCGCGCGCGCGGCGGCGGTCTCGCGCGCTTCGGCCTCGAGGCGCTTGACGAGGTTCGCGGCGTCGCGCCGCGCGTCCGCTTCGATCTGCTTCAGGAGGAGCTCGCGCGCCTCCTCGCCGGTGAGGCCGGCGACGCGCTGGAGCTCGCGCTGGCGGTCGGCCATGATCTGCTCGGTGCGGAGGGCAGCGGCCTCGAGTCGTTCCTGGAGGCCGGCGGCGGCGGCGGCGCGCGTGCGCAGGTCGCGCTCGACCGCGTCGGTGGCGGAGATACGCTCGGCCAGCGCGCGGGTCTTCTCGGCGAGGCCCTGATCAAGCCCGGCGATTTCCAGTTGTCGCGCGCGCGCGCGGGCTTCGGCATCCGCGAGAACGCCGTGGGCCTTTTCCCGCGCTTCGAGCTGCGCTTCTTTTTTGAGGGACTCCGCGTCGCGCCCGGCCTGCTGACGCAGGATGACCGCCTGCTCTTCGGCACGCCCGATGGTCTCGGCGGCGATGCGCTTGCGGCTGGTTACCCACCAGACGATGGCCGCCAGAGTCGTCACGTCGCCGATCGCCGAAAGTATGCCGATGAGGTACACGGCGGACGGACTCATCGCGTGACCTGCTATCCGTGAACCGGCGGCGACCGCCGGGTTGTCTTTCGGGAAAAAGGCCCCGCTTTGCCGTGTGGGGAGGTCGTTTGAACCTGGGTTAAACCAGGTGGAACCGCCGTAACTCACCGCGCGTCAGGCTTCCTCTCGCAGAGGCATGCACACAGCGCGGCGCCGCGATTCACTTAGATGGAACATTGGCTCAAAGCGAGCCTCCGAAACCATCACGCGCAAAGCAGGGAAGCGAACTAATCCACCTGATGATTTTAGAATGAACCGGCGGTTCGGGCAAGCCCCGATCCGTTGGAGGCGGCGGGCGGTTCTTCGGATCCGAGCGCCAAATCGAGCATGCGCTCCAGTTCGAGGGCCCGCTCGGTCAGGTTGGTGTGCCGGGCGCTGCCCTCGAGGCGGGCGCGGAAAAACTCGTCGGCGATGTTCAGGGCCGCGAGGACGGCGATCTTCAGGGTGTCGCCGGCCGGCGACTCGTGCGAGGCGAGCTGCATCTTCTGCTCGACGTACGCGGCAAGCTGCGCGACGTACGCGGCGTCCAGATGGCTGCGGATGGGATACCGCAGGCCGCTGATCTCGACCGTTACCAGGCGCCCGTCATCATTCAACATTCATCATTCATCATTCATCAGTGCTATTGCTGGCTGGCATGGCCGGCTAGAGGTTCAGCGCCTCGATCTGCCGGAGCATGTCGTCGACACGGCCGCGAATCTGCTCCCGCTCGCTGCGCAGCGTCGTCAGCTCCACGCCGGTGCCCTCGGTGTCGGCGAGACGCGCGCGCGCGAGATCGAGCTCGGCGCGCAGGCGGGCGTTCTCCTCGCCCGCGCGCGCGTGGTCCGC
>JANOJK010001107.1:0-5773 GCA_031408165.1 Acidobacteriota bacterium
CTTGAAGGCATCACTGCCCTCACCTTCGCCGTAGATCGGCGTATCGATCAGTCCGGGCGCGACGGTGTTGACGCGGACGCCGATCGCCGAAAGGTCACGCGCGATCGGCAACGTCATACCGACCACGCCGCTCCTCCCTCAAATACTCCCGGTATTCTCGGTCGTCGCGCCTTGCCAGCGGGGCGCCTCGCCCGCCTCGGTGCGACGCCGGACTTGCACCACGGGCTGCTAGACGCCCACGGCTTCGAGCCCGGGTTCGCGGCGGCGCATGATCGTGTCTCCGAGATCGAGCCGCTCCAGGCGGCGATAGAGCGCGCGGCGGCTGAGCCCCAGCATTCGCGCCGCGGCCTTCTTGTTCCCGTGCGCACGCACCAGGGCGCGCTGGATGTGCTCGCGTTCGACGGTCACGAGCAGACCGTCGGACGGCGCGGCGCCGGCCGTGGGCGCCGCCGCCGATTCGTCGGGCGCGGAGCGCGGGGCCGGATCGGACAACGCCGCCGGCATGCTCATCGCGAGCTCGCGATCCGTAATCACGTCGCCGTCGGCCATGATGCACACCCGCTCGATGACGTTCTTCAGCTCGCGGACGTTCCCCTCCCACGCGGCGGCTCCCAGCAGCCGCTCGGCGTCGGGCGACAGGCCCATCGGCGGTTTCTGCAGGCGCTCCGAGGTTTCGCGCACGAAGGAGGCCGTCAGGTACGGAATGTCCTCGCGCCGATCGCGCAGCGACGGCAGCTTCACCTCGACGATGTTCAGGCGGTAATACAGATCGCTCCTGAACCGCCCCGCGGCGACCTCCGCGCGCAGGTCGCGGTTGGTCGCGGCGATGACGTGCACGTTGACCTTGCGGGGCTCGAGCGAACCGACCCGGTGCACCTCGCCGAGCTCCAGCACGCGGAGGAGCTTGGCCTGCACGCTCGTCGGCAGCTCGCCGATTTCGTCGAGGAACAGTGTGCCGTTGTCGGCCGCCTCGAAGAGACCCGGCTTGTGGTCGGTGGCGCCGGTGAACGCGCCGCGCACGTGGCCGAAGAGCTCGCTCTCGAACAGCGTCTCGACGACCGCGGAACAGTTGACGGCGACGAACCGGCGGTCTTTGCGCGGGCCCATCCGGTGCAGGGCGCGCGCGACCAGCTCCTTGCCGGTGCCGGTCTCCCCGGTCACGAGGGCGGTGCGCACGTGCGGCGCGAGGCGCCGGATCATCCCGAACAGCTCCTGCATGACGGGGGCGCGGCCGATCATGCCGCAGAACTCGAGCCGGCGCGCCACGTCGCTTTCAATCGAGAGCAGGTTCCGGCGCCGATCGAGATCCTCGCGGACGCCGGCGAGCAGCTGTTCGAGCCGGGCGAAGTCGAGCGGCTTGCTCAGGTAGTCGGTCGCCCCCAGCTTGATCGCCTCGACGGCGGTCTCGACCGAGGCGTAGCCCGTCATCAGCACCGCCTGGCAGCGCGGGTCGATGTCGCGGATCGCGCGGAGCACGTCGAGGCCGCCGACGTCGGGCATGCGCAGGTCCACCATCACGAGGTCCGCGCGCCGCGCGCGGATCTGGGCGATCGCGTCCCGCCCGTTCGAGCAGGTGATCGCTTCGTACCCCGCCCGCTGCGCGAAGCGGCTCACCACATCGAGGATCCCCTGCTCGTCGTCGACGACGATGACCAGGGGCTTCTGGCCGTTCATACGTACTCCTTGCACACATCGCGCAGCGCCCCGCGCAGCGCGGACAGTTCATAGGGAGGGGCGAGCCCCTCGGCCCCGGCGGCCTCCGTCATGAGGATGACCGGCCCGCGCCGGGCGTCCAGCGTCGCGCGCCATTCCGCCGGTTCCGCGGCGATCAGCGCGTCGTCGATCAGGGCGACGTCGATCCCCCCCCCGTCGAGCCGCGTCCGCGCTTCGCTCGCGCTCTCGGCGGCGACGACCGTGTGCCCCCACGCCGACAGGGCGGCGGCGACGTAGTCCCGCTCCGTGGAGTCGCGGTGCACGACGAGCGCGCGCAGCGGCTCCACCATGGCGCGGGCGCGCGCCGGCAGGAGCACTTTGAAGGTCGTGCCCTGGCCGATGCGGCTTTCGACCGAGATGCGCCCGCCGTGATCCCGCACGATGCCGTAGCAGATGCTGAGGCCCAGGCCGGTGCCCTCGCCGACCTCGCGCGTGGTGAAGAAGGGGTCGAAGATGCGCCGCAGGTTTTCGTCGGGAATGCCTTGGCCCGAGTCCGCGATGAAGATCTCGACGGCGTCGGACTCGGCGACGTGCCGGGCGCCGACGCGGATCGTGCGCGCCGTCCGCGCCCGCATCGCCTGTTCGGCGTTCAGGAGCAGGTTGAGCAGCGCCTGCTGCAACTGGCCGCCGTCGCCGAGCACCGGCGGCAGGTCCGGCTCGAAGTCGGTCTCGAGCTCGATCGCGTTCAGGCGGAACTCGTACGCCCGCAGCGCGAGCACGCGGTTCATCAGTTCGGCGATGTCCTGCTCGGCGCGCGCGGCGGTCTGCCGCCGCGCGAACGCGAGGAGGTTGCGGACGATCCTGGCGGCGCGCTCGGATTCCTCCGCGATGCGACGCAGGTCGTGGGAGAGATCCGCGATCGGCCGGGGCGTGTCCCCTGCCGCGGCGTCCCGCAGCTCTTCCTGGAGGAGCTGCGCGTACCCGATCACGCTGGTGAGCGGGTTGTTCAGCTCGTGCGCCACCCCCGCGACGAGCTGCCCGATGGCGGAGAGCTTCTCCGCCTGGAGGAGCTGCGCCTGCGTCGCCTTCAGCCGCTCGACGGTCGCGACCAGCCGGCTGTTGGCCGCGGCCAGCTCGTCGCGCATCTGCCGCATGCGGCGCGCGTTCTGGATCTCGAGCGTCACGTTTTTCGCTATCTGGACGATGGCCGCGCCGTCGGTGGCATCCAGCACCGGGCACGTCGTGACGCTGAAGATGCGATCGCCGGGACAGGTGATCTCGTCGTGCACGCAGGACCGGCCGGCGGCGCGCCCCACGGCGCACTGCGGGAACGGGCCGCCGCAGAAGCCGATCTCGTCGCACGACAGGCCGCGCAGCGACGTCACCGGCCGACCCAGGTACTCGGCGAGGGCCACGTTGCCGCGCAGCAGGCGGCCGTGCCGATCGAACACCGCAATCGCGTCGCCCATGGCGTCGAGCGCGGCTTCCCACTCCTGCTTCCCGGCGCGGACAAAGGCATGGAGGCGCGCGTTCTGCACGCCGACCGCCACCTGGTTCGCGATGACCACGAGCAGCCGCTCGTCGGCCAGGGTGAACCGTCCCGGTTGCGGGCTCGCCACGCTGAGCACGCCGATCAGATCCTCCCCCGCGAACATCGGAACGCTCAGCGCCGAGCGCAGTGACGGGTGCGCCGTGCCGGGCGGCAGCCCCGCGTGGAGGTCGTCGATCCGCACGGGCGCGCGACTCGCCAGGGCGAGATCGCTCGGGCGCGGCGTCGCCGGCCGCGCGGACCCCCAGATGCGGCGGACCTCGTCGGGCGCGTTGATCACCCGCAGGTCGTACTCCGACGTCTCGGGATTCAGCAGGCGCGCCGCGCTCGAATCCACGCCCAGCCCCTGCATCAGGCGCCCCAGCACCCGCTCGACCAGCTGCTCCGGCGCCAGCAGCTGCCGCAGCTCGTCGCCGACCTCGTTCATGAGGCGCTGTTCCCAGACCAGCCGGCGGTTCGCCAGGACGGCGCTCCGATGCGCGATCGCCCGCTCCACCGTGCTGAACAACTGGTCGACGTCGAACGGCTTCGGCACGAACGCGAAGGCCTTGAGCTCGTACGACGCGATCGCCGAGCTCAGCGACGACGTCCCGGACACGACGACGATCTCGGTGTCGGGGGCCTGCTGCTTGATCGCGCCGATCACGTCGAGCCCGGAGTCGCTGCCGAGCGTCAGATCGACGAGGGCGAGATCGAACGCCTCCGCGCGAATCGCCTTCCGGGCATCGTCGAGCGTCAAAGCGGTCTGCGTGCGGTAACCGCGCAACCCGGCGCTGATCGTGAGCAGCCGCGACAGGTCGAGGTCGTCTTCGACGATGAGGAGTTTTGCAGGGTCCATCGTGTGCCTCGGGTACCGTCTATCGAGCAAGACGGGGGCCGTATCCGCACACCCGCGGAGGCACGAAAACCACTGAAGAAACGCACCGGAGGGACGGGGGCACTCCGGCGTGTTTCAGAGGCGAAACGCCGGATGCCCACTAGGCGAGTAGTGTATAAAAAACAGGCAGATAAGCGCTGCCTAACTAAGAACTTAATACGCTGTCGTCTGTAAATCCGAATGCACCATCAGTAGGATTATATACTCAAGCGAAAGGGCAGGGGAAACTGTTCCGAACCATGCAGGCTATTTTGCCATAATGCATTAGGAACTGACACAAAGACAATGCCGATAGCTGACCCTTGTTTATTTTTTAGGGTATTTAATAGGCCGTTCGTTAAGCAGATAATGCTATGACTGCAACTAATCGCCGTTTTTACGGATTGAATGCAGCATATAATAGTTATCCCTACGGCGGCCTGTTAAGTATCCTAACAAGTAAACAATGGAGGTAAGAATGTTCACAGTGATTCTACCATTTGGTCGAAAGATTCACAATGTGGAACGTATTGAACAATCTGATACAGGTGAATTTAGACTTGTAATGATGTTTGGTGCTCCACAAGTTTTGTTTCAAATTTCTAATCTTTCAATTGAAAGGGAAGAATTTGTAACAGAGAATCCTGAGGATTCTAATGAAGTGTAACAAGTGTGCTACAATCTACAATCGAACCCTACGTGTGAACTGCCCCGCGTGTGGATATGTTCACAAAACAAAACTCTGGACGGCAGGTTATCACAATCTGACCACGGTTAGAATCGTGAAGCTTGAATCAGGAAAGTGAAATGACACCTTCCTTCGAGCGAAATAGTTCGAAGTAAGGTGCGATTTTACTTGACGTAAGGTCGGGCCTGAGATACAATGTCTCTAGGTCGGAAGTCGGTTAAACAATAGACACAAGGGAGTCAAAACATGGCACGCGAAACATTCGGTTTCACTATCAGCACTGCCTACGGTAAGGAACTGACCTCGCCAATCGACGCGACGGCAGAATACGAGAAGTTCGAGTCGTTTGGTGACGTTACTGAAAAGCAGAAGCCCGACGAAAAGGATATGCTGAACTTCGTGAACGCACGAAACAAGGCATCTGCTAGGGCATCAGAAACACTCAAGCAGCTCGAAGCAGCCGGTCACAAGAAGCCCACTCTTGAGGATTCGGAAGAGATGCGATACAATCAGATTCTCAAGGCTTTGCTCGCTGGCAAGGTTACTGAGGATGTCGCAAAGCAGCAAGCTACTGAACTCACGGGTTACACTCCCCAGTAACTCAAAGTAGAGAGGTTAGAGATAAGTATATTATCCTAACCTCTCTTTCCTTTTCTCTCCTACCATTTCATTGTTCCTAATTGAATACTCTAGCTAATTTCATTCATAACCTTTATTTCCTAAGGTTAGAGTATTCTATTAGCAATAATAAAATGTCCTTTTGAGTCCTTCAAAATCCTTCAAAGTCCGCTCCTGTCAGGGTAATTTTTACCTACTCTGAGTGGCATCCCTCTCCCCATGCACAGGTAGCCCGGCACTTTGACCGATGTCGGAAGTGACAAAATTTGTCGAGCCCCGCGAACACTCCGATGAAGAGGAAGAGGTAGACGACGTTGCCGAGGCCCGAGCGCAGGCCCGGTATCGACTCGAACAGCACCGCCCAGGCCGCGGTCACCGCCATCGCCGGCAGCGTGACCACGAGGAAGGG
>JANOJK010001145.1:0-2909 GCA_031408165.1 Acidobacteriota bacterium
GATCCGCGAAAACATCGTCGGCGACGTGCGGGACGCGCTCCTCGTCATCCAGGGAGCGGTCGGACTGGTCCTGCTGATCGCGTGCGCGAACGTTTCGAGCCTGCTGATCGCGCGCGCCACCGGACGGCGGCGCGAACTGGCCATCAGGGCGGCGCTCGGCGCCGGGCGCTGGCATTTGATCAGGCAGCTTCTCGCCGAAAGCCTCGTCCTCGGCGTCGCGGGGGGCATCGCGGGTCTGCTCCTCAGCTCGTGGCTCGTCGTGCTGCTCGTGAAAGTGGTGCCGAAAGGTCTGCCACGGGCCGACGCGATCGGCTTGGACAGCACCGTGATGGTCGTGACGATGCTCGCGTCGCTGGCGACCGGTATCCTCTTCGGCATCCTGCCCGCCTTGCAGGCGTCGCGCACGAGGGCCGCGCAGGTCATCAAGCAGGCAGGGGAGCGCGGCAGCTCCCACGCGCGGGGACGGGCCGCGCTCGTCGTCGCCGAGGTCGCGCTCACGCTGGTGCTCCTGGCGGGGGCTGGACTGCTGGCCAACAGCTTCGTGCGGCTCCAGCAGGTGGAGTCGGGCTTCAAGACCGAGCACGTGACGATCGCCGGCCTCATGATTCCGCAGACGCGGTATCCCAAGGGGGCCGACCAGACGCGCGTGTATCGCCGCCTCCTCGAAGCGCTCGGGGAGCGGCCGGAAGTGCAGGCGGCCGGTGTCGGCTTCCCCGGCCCTTTCCGCGCATCGAACGCCAGCGGCAGCTTCTTCATCGAGGGTCGCGCGGCGGCAACGCGCGCCGACAAGCCCTTCGCGCACCTCGCGACGGTGTCCGGCGGCTATTTCGCGGCGATGGGGATCCCGCTGCTGTCGGGACGGACGTTCCTCGACCGGGACGTGGAAAATGCACCGCCGGTCGCCATTGTCAGCGCGTCGATGGCCAGGCGGTACTGGCCGGCCGCCGATCCGATCGGCAAGCGCCTGCGGTTCGACAACAACCCGGCGGATCCATGGTTCACGGTCGTCGGCCTGGTCGCCGACACGCGGCAACTGGGACTCGCCGAGCCGGCCCCGGCGCTCCTCTACCTGCCGTACGAGCAGTTCGCGCTGCCGTTTACGAGCGTGGCTGTCCGCAGCTCGCTGCCACAGGGCACCGTCGCGTCACTCCTGAAGTCAGAGATGGCCGGCATCGATCCGGACCTCCCCTTCGGCGACATCGGGTCGCTGCAGTCGGAGGTGGACGGCAACGTCGACGACCCGCGGTTCCGGGCAATCCTGATCGGCATCTTCGCGCTGCTCGCGCTCGTGCTCGCGGCGGTGGGGGTGTACGGCCTCATCAGCTACACGGTCACGCAGCGCACGCGCGAGATCGGCATCCGCGTCGCGCTCGGCGCGGCGCCGCGACAGGTTCTGGTGCCCGTGATGCGGGAAGGCATCATCCTCGCACTCGCAGGGATCGGGATCGGCCTCGTCGGCGCGCTCGCGGCCGCGAGGGCGCTGTCGGCGTTTCTCTTCGGTGTGGACGCCAGCGATCCGCTGACGTTCTCCGGCGTGGCGCTGCTGCTGCTGGTGGTGGCGATGGCCGCCAGCTACATTCCGTCGCGGCGCGCGCTGAAGGTGGATCCGGTGGTAGCGCTGCGGGCGGAATGACGAGAAGGCAGAAGGCAGAAGGCAGAAGGCAGAAGGCAGAAGGCAGAAGGCAGAAGGCGGAAGGCAGAAGGCGGAAGGCGGAAGGCAGAGAGTCAACGGTCTAACGGAGAACGTTCAGACGGCGCCGCCTCGGTTCTCGCTAGATCGTGCGGTCCGAACGAGCGTGGTCAGGATGGCGACAAGCTCGTTGGACTCGACCAACAGCGGGTGAAGGTCGTCCTTCAGATCGACTTCCGTGACCGTTAGAATTCGTAGCCCGTAGTGCGACTCGCGTGCCTCCTTCAGAGATCTCACGTTTGATGCGATGAAGTCCGGCTTCGACTGCCCAGCCGTGGCTTCCTCGAGATTGGCCCCGACTGAGGTCGCAGCCTTCACGACCTGAACCGCCAGATGTCTTTGCACGGGCCCCCGCGGCATCAACTTCCGGCTGAAGATGACGATCCGGCAAGCGAAACGAAACACCCGTCCCCTGAGTTCTTCGGCTCCTGACATGAAGGACCGGTATTTCACGACGGATGCCACCGACGCGTGACGGGTTTGCCGAGTGTTCTCCGTCCCTCAATAAGAAACGGGACATGCGGTACGCCATTCGCGCACCCGCATGTCCCGTGAAACCGGCAGTATCTGCCTTCTGCCTTCTGCCTTCCTCGTTAGAACTTCATACCGAACGCGACGAGGAGAGTGCGTCCGCCGTCCAGGCCCGGTCGGGGACGCGGATAGTCGGTCGTCCGCGTCGGATTGCCGAAGTTGGCGCCCTTGATGTACTCGAGCGGCAATCCGTCGGCGTCGCGCGTGCCGGCCAGATTCGCCGTGATCGAGGTATCCCAGCTGATCGGCTTCTGGTTGTTCGCCAGGTTCAGCACTTCCACCTTCACCCACGGGGACACGGCGCGCCACACGGGGACGGTCCACGTCGTGGCGAGGTCGACGAGCCCGAAGCCGGCGAAGGTGCCGGCGCCGCGGTCGCCGAAATACAGCGTCTGGGACGCCGGGGGGCGCGCGTAGCCCGGGTTCTTCGCGAGCTGCTGCGCCGACATGGCGACGGGCGCCACGTAGCTGAACGTCCGCGCCGAGTTGTAACGGAACATCGGCGCCACGTCGAGGCGGCCGGCCGGTCCGAGCCCCAGAGAGTAGGAGGCCCACAGCCGGACCTTGTTGCGCTGGAAGTCGTCGAGCCGCCCCGTCGGGAAGTCGCGGGCGACGAAGATCTCCGGGTTGTCCGCGATGATCGACGGAACCGCGGGGTTGTTGGCCGACTCCCCTTCGAAGTTGCCGT
>JANOJK010001199.1:0-6361 GCA_031408165.1 Acidobacteriota bacterium
TGGCGTTCAGACTGATTCCAAGAGAAGAGCGCTTCTTCGACGATTTCACGGCGATGGCGGAGCAGATCCAGCACGGCGCGGAACTGCTCGACGCCATGATGGCGCCCGACATGCCCATCTGGGACAAGGCCGACGAGATCAAGGAGGTCGAGCACAAGTGCGACTTCCTGACCCACGAGATCATCCAGCGGCTCAACCGCACGTTCGTGACGCCGCTCGACCGCGAGGACATCCACCTGCTCGCCCGTTCGCTGGACGACGTGATGGATGCGATCGATGCCTCGGCGACGATCGTCCGGCTCTACCACATCGACAGCGTGCGTCCCGGAGCCCGTGAGCTGACCAAGCTCGTGCGGGACTCCGTCGTGCAGGTCGTCTGCGGCATGAAGGCGCTCGAGAAGCGCCGGGGTGTCGCCGAATGCGCAGTGGAGATCAACCGGCTCGAAAACGAGGCGGACCGCGCCCACCAGGCCGCCGTGTCGGCGCTCTTCCGGGACGAAAAGGACGCCATTGTCATCATGAAGTGGAAGGAGATCCTGGACTTCCTCGAGGAGGCCACCGATCGGTGCGAGGACGTCGCCAACGTCCTCGAAGGCGTCGTCGTGAAACACGCCTGATCGGATGGACACCAATCTCCTCGCAGTCGTCGCTCTCATCGGCGTCGCGCTGATCTTCGACTACATCAACGGCTTTCACGACGCCGCGAACTCCATCGCGACGGTCGTGTCGACGCGCGTGCTGAGCCCGGGCAAGGCCGTCGTCTGGGCGGCGTTTTTCAACTTCATCGCGGCGTTCACGTTCGGCACGGCCGTCGCCAAGACCGTGGGCTCCGGCCTCGTCGATCTCAAGATCGTCACATTCGCCGTCATCTTCGCGGGTCTCATCGGCGCGATCGTCTGGGACCTGATCACGTGGTACTACGGTCTGCCGACCAGCTCGTCGCACGCCCTGATCGGCGGCTACGCCGGGGCGGCCGTGGCCAAGGCGGGCTTCGCCGCGATCATTGTCGCCGGCTGGACCAAGACGCTGATCTTCATCGTGCTCGCGCCGCTCATCGGGTTGTGCCTCGGGTTCCTGCTGATGGTGTCGCTGCTGTGGATCTTCCAGAGCTTTCCGCCGTCACGGGTGGACCGCTGGTTCCGCAAGTTGCAGCTGGTCTCGGCCGCCGCCTACAGCCTCGGGCACGGCGGCAACGACGCGCAGAAGACCATGGGGATCATCGCCGGCGTGCTGTACGCCGGCGGCTACACGCCGAAGTTCCAGATCGACATGTGGGTCATCCTGCTGGCGCATGCGGCGATTGCGCTCGGGACGCTGTCGGGCGGCTGGCGCATCATCCACACGATGGGTTCGAAGATTACGAAGCTGGTGCCGGTCGGTGGCTTCGCCGCCGAGACGGCGGGGGCGATCTCGCTCTTCACGGCCACGCACCTCGGCATTCCCGTGAGCACGACGCACACCATCACCGGCGCGATCATCGGGGTCGGCTCGATCCGGCGCCTGTCCGCCGTCCGCTGGGGCATCGCCGGCCGCATCGTCTGGGCCTGGATCCTGACGATTCCCGCCGCGGCCTTCATCTCGGCGGTGGTCTACCGGATTACGGCCGCGACCGTGGCGCCGTAACGTCAGTCGTCACTGTTTGGCGCTGGTCATCTTCACGCGCCACACAATTACCGTCAGTCCTTCGGTTGATCCGCGGCGTCCCCCGGAAGCTCGATGGTCAGGATCGCGCCGCGGCCGGGGCGGTTCGCCGCGGTGACGCGGCCGCCGTGCAATTCGACCAGGTGCCGGACGATCGAGAGCCCCAGCCCCGTGCCCCCGGGATCCTTCCTCTCGCGCGTGCGGGACTTGTCCACGCGATAGAAACGCTCGAAGATTCTCGGGAGATCGCCGGGAGGGATCCCCGGCCCTTCATCCGCGACCGTGAGGATGACGCGGTCGGCGGTGCGGTGCGCGGCCATGACGATCCGCCCTCCTTCGGGGGAGTAGTTGGTCGCGTTCTCGAGGAGATTGCGCAGCGCGTCCTGCAGTTTGGCGGGATCGCCCTCGACGGTGGCCGCGTCCGGCGCGATCGCCCGCTCGACGGTTTGGCGCCGCGACGCCAGCAGCCCCGCGAGGTCGGCTTCGACGGCGCCGAACAAACCCTCGACCGAGCAGGGCACGCGATCGAGGATCTCCTGGCCCGCGTCCAGGCGGGCGAGGCGGAGCAGGTCCAGGACGAGGCGCTCCATCCGCAGCGTGTGCCGCGCGACGATCTCCAGGAAGCGCCGGCCTTCGTCGGGGGTGGCGTCGCCGAGCGCCTCGACGTAGCCCCGGATGGCGGTCAGCGGCGTGCGCAGCTCGTGCGACACGTTGGCGACGAAGTCGCGCCGGATCCGATCGGCGCGCCGCAGGTCGGTGATGTCGTGCAGGACGACGACGGCGCCCCGTCCGGGCGACACGTCGACGGGTGCAGTGCGCGCGATCAGGGTGACCTGGGCATCGCGGAGGCCGGTCAGCTCCACGCTCTCGGTGGGCCTGCCCGCCAGGGCTGCCGCAATTTGCCGGGCCACCGCGGGGTGGCGGACGATTTCGGGGTAGTGCCGTCCTTCGACCGCATCGTCGATCCGCAGCATCCTCCGCGCGGCGTCGTTCGCGAGCTGCAGCCGCCCGTGCGCGTTGACGACGAGGACCCCTTCGATCATGCCGGAGAGGATGGCCGACATGCGCGCGCGATCGGCCTCGAGTCCAGCCAGCCGGCCGGCGAGGTCGTGCGTCAGCGAGTCGAGCATCCGCGCGACGCTGCCGATCTCGTCCTGGCCGTAGTCCGGGAGTGAGCGGGACATGTCGCCGTCGGCGTACCGGCGCGCACGCTCATCGATCGCGCGGAGCCGCCGCGCCAGGGGCGCCGAGAAGATCCATGTCAGGGCGAGTGCGGCACACAGACCGGCGGCGAAGCCGAGTCCGGCCAGATAACGAACAGCGGAGAGCTGGCGATCGACGCTGGTGAGGGGCAGCGCGAGCCGGACGAACGCCAGCAGCGGGATCCTCGGGTTCCGCACCGGGATGGCGACATACATCAGGTCGGCGCCGACGGTGGCGCTGCGGCGCCGCACGGAGCCGAAGCCGTGCTGCCGCGCCGCGACGATCTCGGGGCGCGTGGCGTGGCTCTCCACGGTGCGGAGCTGATCGGACCTCAGGTCCGAATCGCCGACCACCCGGCCGTCGGCCGCGATGAACGTCACGCGGGCGCCGACGATGCGTCCGAGGGCGTCCGCCTCCGCGTCGATCTCGGACTCCGTCGCGGCGCTGCGGTGGGACAGCAGCTCGGCCGCCATCCGGGCCTCGAGACCGAGTTCGCGCTCGATGCGCTCCTCCAGGCTCCGGCGCACGGACCACGACACGAGCGCCGTCGCCACCAGCACCGCCAGGGCCGCCGCCGCCAGGGCCGTGAGAAAAATCTTGGTGCGAAACCTCATGGGGAAGGCGCCTTCGGTCCTTCGATTCCTTCCTCGAGCCGGTAGCCGAACTGCTTGATCGTCACGATGGCTTCGGTGAGAAACGGCAGCTTTTCCCTGAGCCGCCGGATGTGGACGTCCACCGTACGCGTGCCGCCGGTGTACTGGTAGCCCCACACGTCGGTCAGCAGGAGGTCGCGCGAGAGCACGCGGCCCTTGTGCTCGACGAGATATTGCAGCAGGAGGAACTCCTTCGCGGTGAGGCGCACGTCGTGACCGTTGACCTCCACCGCGTGGCGATCCACATCGATCGTCAGCGGCCCGTAGACCAGCCGGCTCTGCGCAACTGACGCGAGGCGGTGTACCCGGCGGAGCAGGGCCGCGACGCGCGCGACGAGCTCCCGCGGGCTGAACGGCTTGGTGACGTAATCGTCGGCGCCGAGCTCGAGGCCGGTGATGCGCTCGGATTCTTCGCCGCGAGCCGTGAGCATGATGATCGGAATGGCGGCCGTCGCCGGGTCGCTCCGGAGCGCCTGGCAGACGAGGAGGCCGTCCATCCCGGGCAGCATCAGATCGAGCACGATGAGATCCGGCGCGGAATCCTTCACGCGCCGCAGCGCCGCGGTGCCCGACGCGGCGGCGTCCACGGCATGTCCCGCCCTCTGGAGGTAATGTGCGATGAGGTCGGCGATGTCCTTGTCGTCCTCGACGACGAGTACGCGGCTCATGGGGTGTATATCAAAAGGAGGACGCCTGAGCCCGTATCAGGACAGGCCATTCTTCCATCGGCGCGGCGCCGGCGCAAATCAGGCGCAAATCCGTCCCTGCCGGATGGCATCGCGGTTGATGGTGTCATGAGCAACGGAGGATTCCCATGGCGTTGCAGAACATTCGTCAGAAGACCGCGGCGGCAGCCGGAGTTGTTGGACTGGGCGCGTTGCTCGTGGGGTGCGGAGCCGGCACCCTGCCCAACACCCAGGCGCAGGCATTTGGCGCGGCGGGCGCACCGCTGGCCGTTGCGTGCGAGCCGAACCAGCGCGCGATTGTCCGGCAGGCCCCGGTGAACGGCGTGATGCAGGCGCTGGTGCAGTGCGAATCCGCTTTCGCCGCCACCGGAACGAGCGGCGGCTTCGGCGGCGCAAGCCCGGTCTACGGCGGGGTGAGCCCGGTGGCGTACCAACCGGGATTCCAGCCGGTCGGCTACGCGCAACCGACCGCGCTCGAGCCCACGCGCATCGTCCGCACCGCATATCCGCAGGAGGTGGTGACGACGCGTGACGTGGAACCGCGGCGGGTGACCAGCTACCAGCGCGTACCCGAGCGCGTCGTGGTGCGCGCGCCGAAGCGCTCGGTGAAGAAGAGCGCGGTGATCATCGGGTCCTCCGCGGGCGTCGGCGCCGGCATCGGCGCGGCGGTCGGCGGGAAGAAGGGGGCGGGGATCGGCGCGCTCATCGGCGGCGGCGGGGCGGCGATCTGGGATCAGGTGACGCGGCGCAAGCAGTAAGAGAAGGCAGAAGGCAGAAGGCAGAAGGCAGAAGGCAGAAGGCAGACCGAGGCGGCTTTGGGACGTTCTCCCCAGGGCCGCCTTTTTCCATGCGGATTTCAGCAGGACATGGACCTGCTGGTCCGTGTCGCGTGGCAAACCCCGGTGCCTTCCGTGGCGTACAATGGCCGTCATGCAGAGCGTGTTCGCGGCGGTGCTGGTGCTCGCGGCCGCCATGGCGGTCCAGGATGTGGCCCGCCCGCGTGAGATCATCGGGGCAGGGCCACGTCGAGGCGGAATCCCCGAGAGTCGGACCGAGACCAGGCACCTGACCATCGAGACGTCTACGAGCGCGCCGGCCGTGGCGGCGGGCAAGCGCGTGTCGCTGCTCGTTGACGTCACTCCCAAGCCGAAGATGCACGTTTACGCGCCGGGGCAGGACGGCTACATCACGATCTCCCTCACGCTCGCGCCCAATGCCGCGTTCACCGCCGGCAAGACGACGTACCCCGCGGGCGAAAAGATCCTGATGGCCATCCTGAAGGAGACGCAGATCGTCTACGCGAAGCCGTTCCGGATCGCGCAGGACATTTCCCTTCGACCAGGCTCTGGGGAGGGATCGGCCCCGGTCATCGTCAAGGGCACAGTCCGCTACCAGGCGTGCGACGACACGATCTGCTACCTGCCGGCGAACGTACCGGTGGAGTGGACCGTTGAGGTCCCGCGGGCGAGATAGCCTCCGAGGATCGAAGACCGAGGATCGAGAACCGTTGACGGTCGATCCTCGATCCTCGATCCTCGTATAATCGTGACGCGTGTTCCTTCTGCTGACCGCCCTCTTCCTGGGCTTCCTGCACGGCCTTGGCCCCGATCACCTGATGGCGATCGCGGCGCTGTCGGTGGACGGCCGCGGCGGCGTCGAGTCCGCGGCGGCCCGGCGGGCGCGCGCGCTCGGCGTCGCGGTGCGGTTCGCGCTCGGCCATGGGGTGCTGCTGGCCGTCGGCGCCGGCCTGATCGTGCTCATCGGCTGGTCGATCCCCATGCCCGTCGAGCGCGGCGGCGAAATGCTCGGCGGGGCGCTGCTCATCGTCATGGGGCTCGTCACCCTGCAGCATGTGCGCACCCACCATGTCCACCTGGCGCTCGGCACGTCGTATGTCGCACTTGGCACGTCACACCTCGCACTTCGCGCCTCGCGCCTCGCGCCTCGCGCCTCGCACTCGCACGTCCCGACGCTGATGGGCGCCGCGTTCGCGGTGAGCAGCCTGCGCGCGCTGGCGATGCTCACGCCCTTCGGCGCGGACCTCGGCACGGCGCCGCTGCCGCTGCTCGTGACGCTGATCGCGGTCTTCGGCTGCGGGATCCTGGTGTCGATGTCGCTCTTCGGCGTCGCGCTGGCGCGCCTGCTGTCCATGCGCGCGCTCGAGCGCATCGGTCACGG
>JANOJK010001214.1:0-1795 GCA_031408165.1 Acidobacteriota bacterium
GACATGAAGAGGATCTTCGTGCCGTCGGGCGACCACGTGGCGGACACGTCGCGTGCCTTGTGCCTCGTGAGCGGACGCACGTTCGAGCCGTCCGCGTCCATCGCGAAGACGTCGAAGTTGCCGTCGCGATCCGAGTCGAACGTGATGGTCCGTCCGTCGGGGGACCACGCCGGATAGCCCTCGTCCGCGCTCGTGCGGGTGAGTCGGGTCACGCCGGCGCCGCGGGCGCTCATCACGTAGATCTCGGCGTTGCCGTCGCGCTCGGAGTAGAAGGCGAGTCGAGTGCCGTCGGGTGACCACGCGGGGGAACCGTCCTTCCAATCGCGCTGCGTGCGGGTGAGGAACGTCGCGGCGAAAATCGCGACCGCCACGATCGCGACCGCCGCCGCGATATATGGCCAGGCGCCGCCGCGACCCTGCGCCCGGGACGCTTCGGGGCGCCGTTTGAGACGCGCCTGCGTCGCTCTTCCCATGCCGCGTGGATTATTTCACGGTCGGGCCACGCGCCGGTGATCCGTCCCCGTTCGCGCGTCGATATGGTAGGATGGCTGAGTAGAACCATACTCCCATATCCATCATGAAGACCACCATCGAGCTCTCGGACGCGGCGCTCGACGAGGCCCGCCGGGTGGCGGCCCGTGAAGGCACGTCGCTCCGGGCGCTCATCGAGGAAGGGCTCCGCCGCGTGCTCGCCGAGCGGCGCAGCCGCCGCGCCGGTTTCAAGCTCCGGCGCGTGACGTTTGCGGGCGAAGGGCTGTCGCCGGAGTTCGCCGGCGAGTCCTGGCCGGCAGTCCGGGATGCCATCTACCGCGAGCGCGGCGCGTGATCGCAGTCGATACGAACATCCTCGTCTACGCGCACCGCGAGGACTCCCCGTGGCACACCGCGGCGTCCGAGGCGGTCGCGGGTCTGGCCGAAGGGCGATCCGCATGGGCGATTCCCTGGCCCTGCCTGCACGAGTTTCTCGCGATCGTGACCCATCCCCGGATCTACCGCCCCCCGACACCGCTCGCGATTGCGATCGATCAGGTGGCCGCCTGGCTCGAGTCGCCGATGCTCGTGCGGCTCGCCGAGAACGAGTCGTACTGGGACGTGCTGGCCGGAGCGCTGTCGGGCGGCCGTGTCGTCGGACCGCAGGTCCACGACGCGCGCATCGCGGCGTTGTGCCTCGCCCACGGCGTCCGCGAGCTCTGGACGCACGACCGGGACTTCGGGCGTTTCCCGCCGCTCGACGTGCGCAACCCGCTGGTCTGAGCGCTGAGCCGGTCTGCCCTGATTTCGCGCATTACCGATCGGAGCCTTCCCACGTGACACGCATACTCGCCCTTGGATCGCTTGCGCTCGTGGCCCTCGTCCTGGGCCCGGCGCGCGCGGCCGCGCAACAGCTCGCTGGCGCACAGCAGGATCCGCCGCGTCTCAGCATCGCTGCGGGCGGCGGCCTCGCCATGCCGCTGGACGCTGACTTCGATTTCACCGCGCCGGAGTGGCAGGTCTCGGTCCGCGGGGCCATCAGCCCGCATTTCGCTCTCGAGGGATTCTTCAGCGACTGGCGTCACGACGACACGAGGGTCCTGCTCGATCAACCCATCCAGGGCCCGACGGGCTTTCTCGGCCGCGTGGGACGCATCGAGGACAGGACCTCGCACGGGATGCGAGCCGTGGGCGTCAACGGGCTCGCGACCGGATCGATCGGCCGCGTCACCTTCGCCGGCGGCGGCGGCATCGGCCTGCTCACGTTCAGCCGGCGCCTCCGGCAGTCGGCCACCGGGTGCGATGCCTCCTCTGCACAGTTATG
>JANOJK010000040.1:0-7415 GCA_031408165.1 Acidobacteriota bacterium
CCGCCGAGAAGAAACGCCAGACCGGCCTTCCCCGCGTGAAACCCGATGGACCCGCCGATGATCGCGACCACCCCGGCGAGGCGACGGGCGTCCGACGAAAGCGTCACGAGCAGCAGGCACGCGATGAAGAGCCGCGCGACGAAATCGATCCACTGCCACCCGAGCGCGGGGTGGACGGCGCTCCACTGCGACAGCAGCGCCGATCCGAGAAACGACAGCATGCCGATGCTGAGGGGATGCGTGATGTTCGGCGCGATTCCCGTGAGCAGCGCCGGCACGAACAGCACGAGGCCCAGGACGAGCGACAGGCGGAGCGACGTAATGTCGATCCAGAGCCAGTCCTGCGGCCGGAACAGCGCGAACCACAGGTACATCAGCAGCGCGGCGTACCGGTTCCGCAGGCTCGCATAGAAGCCGGGGATGAAGAGGCCGAGAATGAACAGCGTCCGGAGCATTGGATCAGGGATGCTTGAGCAAAGTCGCAGCCAGCAGGCAGGGTGGCGGGAAACCCGGATCCTCTGGAAAAAGTCTGCCGCAGGGCAGACTTCGGTCTCCTCAGGGACGGACGATCTTGCGCGGCGGAGCCTTCCCCGGGGTGATTCCGCACCCGGCGGAGGGGTCGGCCGGGCACATCTCTTGCGCTGGATCCCTCCGACATGTTCCGAACCTGTAGCCGGGGGCGCCTCCGCGCCGCGACCCGTATCGCTGTGCTCGTGTGTGCGTGTACGGGGTCGTCAACGATGGTGGCCGCCCAGCCCGCCGTCGCCCGTTACACGTTCACGCAGGGGTGGGCGACCTTCGGGATAGCCCTGCCCGAGGGGGCGGCTCGTCTGGGTCTCCGGGCCGGCACGCTGCCGACACAGACCGACGTGAAGGTCCGGTGGCCCGATGGCTCGATCCGCTTTGCGGTCGTCTCGGCCCGCATCCCCGCGTCGGGCACGCTCCCGTTGACCGATGCCGCGGCCCCGGGCCAGCCCGCCATGCTGCCCGCCCCAGCGGCCTCCGTCACCTTGACGATCGGCGGGCGCCCGTTTACCGCCACTCTCCAGCACGCGTCTGCCAACGCCTGGCTGGCAGGACCACTGGTGTGGGAGGGACGCACGGTGATCGCGCCGGGCGGCCACTCGTTCCTGCGGGTCATCTTCGACACACGATCGTACGCCGGCGGCGGTACACGCGTGGATGTCACCGTCGAGAACTGTCTCGACACGCCCTCAGCCGACCAGGTGACCTACGACGCCGAGATCACGATCGACGGACGACGCGTCTTCCAGCAAGCGGGCGTCACGCACAAGTACCTCGCGCGCTGGCGCAGGGTGTTCCTGACCGGCGGCCTCGTCGAGTCTTCCGTCGCGCCCGACATGGCGCCGTTTGTCGCGGCCCGGGCGCTTCCCGGCTACCTCGCGACCGTCGACGCGCCGCAGCGCGCGGTCACCGGACCCGGAGTCAGCGGCACCGGGTTCGGCCCCCTGGCATTCGGCGATCTCACGGTCCCGATGAACGCCCACTCCGGACGAGCCGAGCTGGCCCCGTATCCCGACTGGACGGCCCAGTACCTCGTCCACAAGTTGCCCTCGCAGCGGGAGTACGTGCTGCGCCACGGGGAGCTCGCCGGGAGCTGGGGGATTCACGTGCGCAATCCCGACGGCTCGTTTCCGACACTGGATGCGCCGGACAACGGATACTACTGGCTCGACCCGCGCTGGAAAGACCCCGGCAACCGATCGGCCGGTTTCACCGGGCCGCAGGGCCACCTCGAGCATCGCGCCGAGCCGGGTGACCTCGCGCACCAGCCCTCGCTCGCCTATGTCCCCTATCTCCTCACGGGCGACCGGTTCTTCGCCGACGAGATGGCCTTCTGGGCGAACTACTGCCTGATCGGATCGTTCGCGTCGGACGACAACCGGAAAGGCCCGCAAGGCCTGCTGATTGGCAACGAAGTGCGCGGGATCGGTTGGGGCCTGCGCAATCTGGGCGATGCCGCCGCGTATCTTCCGGACCTGTCGCCGCTCAAGGGGTATCTCGCATCGAAGGTGTGGCACAACCTCACGTCACTCGACCAGTACGCGTCAGCGCACGATTCCGGACCGGTGCAGACACTGTTTCCCGGACGCCGTCCCGAAGACAGCACGCCCCCCTACCAGCCCTACATCTGGATCTCTCTCTGGGAGCAATCGTATCTGGCCTGGGCGATCGATCACGTGATGCAGCACGGTCGTGTGGGGCCTTTCAATCTCGCCGGCGCCGGCGGCACGATCCGCAACCGCATCGCGCGGCTTCAGCTCCAGTTGTTCACGCATCCGGAGTGGCCGAAGGCGACGGATCGTCAGGCCCCCTATCTGCTCGCCGCCGGACGATGGACCAGCGGATCGCCCCGCACCCCGTCGTTCTTCCGCACGTTCGGTGACGTGGCCGCGGCGACCTTCTCGGTGCCGACACCGGAGCGTCCGGACTTCGTACGACCGTTCGAGGGGTACTACGGACCCGAGGCCCGGCTGCTGCTCATGATTTGCGAGCGCCTCGGCGACGCCGGCGCCTCCGCGAGCCTTGGCTCCCTGATGGCCCACGCGAAGGCGGGCGTCCGCATGATCGACGACCTCAACAAGCGCTCGGGCTGGGCGGTTACCCGCTGACATGACTGGACCTTCCATTCTCGCCGTCACGAGTGAACTGCCCTGGCCGCTGAACTCCGGGGGGCACCTGCGGACGTTCCACCTGCTGCGTTCGCTTGCGGGCGGATCCGACGTGCGTCTCGTGGCCCCCGACTGCGCGCCGAGCGGAGACGGGGCGGCCACGCTCCGCCGCGCCGGCATTCAGACCACCGTCGCCGGCGTGGCTCCCCGCACCCGCGTCTCGGAATCGTGGCGCGCCGCCGGGGCGGCCCTCCGGTCCGAACCGTACGTCCTCTTCGGCCGCCATCGCCGCCACGCGGTCGAGCGGCTGGTGCGCGCCGAAGCGGAGCGTCAGCGGCCGGACATCCTGTACCTGGACCACCTCGACTCGCTCATCTACGCCGACTGCGCCCCGGGCGCGCGGATCGTGATCGACATGCACAACGTCTACTCGCACCTGGCGCGGCGCACGGCGGCCGAGTCTTCGGGACTGCGGCGGCGCTATCTGGTGAATCAGGCGATGCTGCTGGAGCGCCAGGAACGCGCCGCGGCGGTCAGGGCCGACGCCATGATGACGGTGTCGACGAGCGACGCGCACTACTTCTCACGCCTCGGCGCCCGGCGGGTGGCGGTCGTCCCCAACGGTGTCGACTGCGCGGCGTTCGCGACCGGCCCGGCGGCGCAGGACGAGCCGCCCACCATCCTTTATGTCGGCTCGCTCGACTGGAGCCCGAACATCCAGGCGGCCCGGTATCTCGCGCGCGAAGTGCTCCCGGCGGTGCGCCGGCGCGTGCCGGCCGCGCGCCTGCTGCTCGTCGGCCGTCATCCGGTGGCGGAGCTGCTGGCGCTCGCGTCGGCGGACCCGGGCGTGCAGATCGCGGCGAACGTGCCCGACGTCGTGCCGTTCTTCCGGCGCGCCGCGGCGCTGGCGGTGCCGCTCGAGGCGGGCGGCGGGACGCGGCTCAAGATCCTCGAGGCGTTCGCGGCCGGGCTGCCGGTGGTGAGCACGCGCGTTGGCTGCGAAGGTATCGACGCCTACGACCAGCAGCATCTGCTCGTCTGCGAACGGCGGGACTTCGCCGCGGTGCTGACACGCGTGCTGCTCGAACCGGAGGAGGCGCGCGCGCGGGCGAGCCGCGCGCTGACCCTCGTCACGCAGAAGTACGACTGGATGGCGATCGGCGAACGGGCGGCGGAAGCGATCGAAAGGGCGGCACAGTCATGACCGAACGGGTTCACGTCCTGGAGCTGAGGAGCGTTCGCGGCACCGGCGGCGGGCCCGAGAAGACGATCCTCCTCGGCGCCCGGCGCGCCGGGCCGGGCGTCACGGTCACGGTCTGCTATATCCGTGACCGGTCCGACGCGGAGTTCGGCATCGGTCAGCGCGCCGCCGAGCTCGGCGTCGACTACATCGAAATCGCCGAGCGCGGTCCGTTCGATCCGCGCGTCTGGTCGCAACTCCGCCGCATCGTCCGCGAGCGGGGGATCGACATCGTGCACGCGCACGATTACAAGACCGACCTGCTGGCGCTCCTCCTCTCGTGGTCGGACGGGATCGTGCCGCTCGCGACCGCGCACGGCTGGACGGGCCACAGCCCGCGGGAACGCGCGGTGTATTACCCGGTCGACAAGCTGGTGATGCGGTCGTTTCCAATCACCATCGCGGTCTCGGGCGAGATCCGCTCGGAGCTGATCCGCCGCGGCGCCCATCCGGAGCGCGTGCGTGTCGTGCTGAACGGCATCGATCCCGGCGCGTTCCGCCGGCAGCCCGGACTGGAGCGGAAGGCGCGCGCGGAGCTCGGCATGGGTCCCGATGATCTCGTCGTCGGCGCGATTGGCCGGCTCGAGCCGCAGAAGCGGTTCGATCTGCTCATCGAGGCGTGCGCGCGCGTGAGGGAGCGCCGGCCGTCGCTTCGTCTGCTCATCGCGGGAGCCGGCAGCCTGCGTACCGAGCTCGACGCGCTGGCCGCGCGCAAGCTCCCGGGCTACGCCTGCCGCCTGCTCTCGCACCGGCCTGACGTCGCCTTCATGCACCATGCGTTCGACCTGTTCGTGCAGTCGTCGGATTACGAGGGGACGCCCAACGCGGTGCTCGAGGCCATGGCGCTCGAGACGCCCATCGTGGCTACCGCCGCAGGCGGCACGACCGACATCCTGCAGGACGGCGTGGAAGGCACCATCGTCCCGTGCGGCAACGTGGACGCGCTCGCGGCGGCGATCGACCGGGCCCTGGGCGACCGGGAAGGGCTGGCACAGCAGGTACGGCACGCGCGCGCGCGGGTCGAAACCCGCCTGTCGTTCGACGAACGGGTCGCGGCGGTCGAGCGCATCTACTTCGAGCTGGCCGGCGCTCGTCAGGGACGAGCCGGACGGCGGGTGTCGGAACAATGCGCATGACCCCGCGCGAGGCTGCGAAGGCCGGCGCCCGCGCGGTGGCGCACGTCGTGGTATTCCCCATCGTGGCGTCGTTCGCCGTGCGAGCGCGCCTCCTCGGCCGGGACCGCGCCCTGCAGTCGACGAGCGAGTGGATGGCGCTCGTGCCTGGCCTCACCGGGCAGTACCTGAGACGGGCGTTCCTGGCGCACGCGCTCGCGCACTGTCACCCCACGGCGGTGGTGGAATGCGGGACCACGTTCTGCCGGGCCGGTGCGCGGCTCGACGCGCACGTGTACGTCGGTGCCGGATGCCGGCTGGGACTCGTCCACCTCGAACGCGACGTCCTCGTCGCATCCGGGGTCCACATCCCGAGCGGCGGGGCGACGCATGCCTTCGACGACCCGAGCCGGCCGATTCGCGAGCAGGGACGCGCCGAACGCGTCGTGCGGATCGGCGCGGGCGCGTGGATCGGGGAGCGCGCCGTCATCATGGCGGATGTGGGGCGCGAGGCCGTGATCGGGGCGGGAGCCGTCGTGACTCGCGCGGTACCGGCGTGGTCCGTCAGCGCGGGCGTGCCGGCGCGCGTGATCCGCACGCGTAACCTGGGCGAGGCCGTGTGAAGGTCCTCGTCCTCACGCACCGTCTGCCCTATGCCCCCAACCGCGGGGATCGTGTGCGCGCGTATCACATCATCCGGCACTTGCGGCACCACGCCCGGGTACACGTGGTCTCGCTGGTGCACGACGCCGCGGAGGCGGCGGAGGCCGACACCCTGCGCCGCCTGGGCGTCGAGGTCTCCATCGCGCGGGTGTCGCGGATCAGGAACCTGGTCGCCGGCGCGGGCGCGCTGCGCGCAGGCGCGCCACTCACGCACGTCCTCCTCGATTCCCCTGAGATGCGCGGCGCCATCCGCGACGCCTGCCGGGACGGCGCCCCTGATGTCGTCCTCGCCTACTGCTCGGGCGTCGCGCGGTTCGCGCTCGAGCCGCCGCTCGACACGCTGCCGCTCGTCATCGATTTCGTGGACGTGGATTCGGCGAAGTGGTCGGCGTTCGCCGCCAGCGCCTCCGGTCCGATGCGTTGGGTGTACCGACGCGAGGCGCGGCGACTGGGCGCATTCGAAGCGCGTGCGGCCGAACGGGCGCACGCCGTGACCGTCGTCAACGCGCGGGAGCGAGAAACGCTCGTGCGGCTCGCGCCGCGCGCCGACGTCCACGTGCTGCCCAATGGCGTGGACGTCGAGTACCTCGCCCCTGACGGCGCGCCGTTCCTCGACCCGACGGTCATCTTTCCGGCGGTGTTCAATTACCGGCCGAACGCCGAAGGAGCCGTCTGGCTCGCGCGCGAGGTCTGGCCGCTGGTGAAAGCCGTCATGCCGGACGCACGCCTGATTCTGGCCGGGGCGTCTCCCACGCGCGCGGTACGAGCGCTCGCGGTTCGTGACAGCAGTATCGAAGTGACGGGCGCCGTGCCGGACATGCGCCCGTATCTCTGGCGCTCGGCCCTCGCGGTCGCGCCGCTCTTCCTCGCGCGCGGCGTTCAGAACAAGGTCCTGGAGGCGGCGGCGGCCGGCTTGCCGTCGGTCGTCACGCCCGCGGTGCACGCGGGACTGCCCCCCGAGATCCTGCCCGCATGCGTCTCGGCTGCCACGCCTGAAGAATTCGCCCGCGCCATCAGGGACCTACTGATGCTGCCTCCGGCGGGCAGGCGGCGTCTCGCCGCCAGCGCCCGGCTCTCGGCGTTGCACTGGCCACAGCGGCTGGCGCCGCTCGTCGGGCTGCTCGAGGGCGCGGCCCGGCGGTCGCACACGTTCCCGGCGGGTGTCGCGACGGTGCCATTGCCCGCACCGGTGACGACCATCAGCGCCCTTACCTGATCATGGGAATGTCGCCGTTGCTCATCGATGACCAGGTCGGCCAATCCGACGCCGTCCAGATCAGTCGGTACCGAGACGCGAGGGCGGACAAAGAGCTGGCGCCCGGCCGCGAGGCGCCGGGACGGTTGGGATTCATCAAGAGTGCCCTGCCGTCTCCACGCGGGCCGATGTTATCGCGTTTCAGCGCCGCTCAGCGGACGATGCGCACATTGGTGGGCGGACTCGGAGGGCTCGCCGTGGCGTACGTGAATCCGTTGGTCAGGCGCCCGGCCTGCGTGTCCGGGTTGGTGACGATCACGCTCACCGTGCCAGCCGCGTGCGCGCCGGTCCTCGCCGTGATGGTTCCCGCGTCGAGCACGGTGACGTTGATCGCGGCCACGCCGCCAAGGGTCACGGTCGCGCCGGCCGCAAAGCCGGAGCCGGCGATCGTGATGGGCGTTCCACCCGCAATCAGTCCTGCGGCCGGGGCAATCGCGGTGATCGTGGGCAACGCTCCCAGGTACGTGAAGCCGTTCAGCAGACTGCCGGACTGCGCGTCGGGGTTGGTCACG
>JANOJK010000043.1:0-4341 GCA_031408165.1 Acidobacteriota bacterium
CCAGGAGGCGTCGCGGGCGTCTCACCAGGTGGGCTTCGCGATGATTCCCGCGACGGAGGCGACGTTCGAGCACCTCGACTTCGTCAAGCTCGACGGCGGCAAGATCCTGGTCGTCCTGATTTCGACCGGCGGGCACATCTCGCACAAGGTCATCGCGCCGGACGAACCGTTTGGCGCCATCGAGCTCCAGCAGGCCGCCAACTTCCTGAACACCGAGTTCATGGGGCGCTCGCTGAGCGAGGTGCGGCAGGCGATCGTGACGCGGCTCCTCGAGGACCGCACGCTCTACGACCAGTTGATGGCGCGCGCCCTGCGGTTGGCCAGCAGCACCTTCGAGGGGCTCGAGCAGCAGCCGTCGATTTACATCCAGGGGACGGCGCTCCTCTTCGAGGTCGGCACCGGCCACGACGCCGAGACGACGCTTGCGACGATGCGGTCGCTCGTCCACATGATCGAGGAGAAGTCGCGGCTGGTGCAGCTCATCGACGCGTGCATGGAAGGCGGCGGCCTGACGGTCTTCATCGGGACAGAGCACCAGGATCCCGACTTGCAGCATTTCAGTGTCGTCACGTCGACCTACACCGACGGCAAGCGGACGGGGGCGGTGGGGATCATCGGGCCGACACGCATGCGCTATTCCCGCGCGATCAACGTAGTCGACAGCCTGTCGCGCACCATCAACAGGGTCTTCGATAATAGTTAGTGGTTCGTGGTTCGTAGCCACACCCCACCGACTGCATGGACATGGAAGACGAACGCGACGAAATCTCCGACCAGTCGAGCGCGGCCACGCAGCCTGAAGAGGCTGAGCCGTCAATCGATCCGGCCGAGCTCCAGAAGCAGCGGGACGACTATTACGACCGTTTGTTGCGCAAAACGGCCGAGTTCGACAATTACCGCAAGCGCATCGAGCGCGAGCGAATCCAGCTGTCGGAAGCCGCGGCGGCGGATCTGCTGGAGGAGCTCCTGCCGCTCGTGGACGACATGGAGCGCGCGCTCAAGGCCGACGCCGGCAGCGAAGCGACCGCGGCGATGCGACGTGGCGTCGAGCTGATTCACAAGCAGCTGATCGAAACGCTGCGCAAACGCGGCGCCACCCCCATTGAGTCGCTGGGCGCGGACTTCGATCCGCATTTCCACATGGCAGTGGCGCACGAGCCGGCGGACGACCGGCGCGAGGGGGAGGTCGTCGAGGAATTCCGGCGGGGCTACATGCTGGGCGACCGTCTCCTGCGGCCCGCGATGGTGAAGGTGGCCAAAGGGTGAGCAAGCGCGATTACTACGAGATCCTCGGGGTGCCCCGGGACGCCAACGACCAGACCATCAAGAGCGCGTATCGCAAGCTCGCGCTGAAGCATCACCCCGATCGCAACCCCGGCGATGCGGCAGCCGAGGAAGAATTCAAGGCCGCCGCCGAGGCCTACGCGATCATCTCCGACGCCGACAAGCGATCGGCGTACGACCGCTTCGGGCACGCCGGCGTGAGCGGCGCGGGGGCGGGCGGATTCGATCCCAACGCCTTCGCCGGTTTCGAAGACATCTTCGGGAATCTTGGCGACCTCTTCGGGTTCGGCGATATGTTCGGCGGGCGCCGCCGGCGCGGCGGGCCCCAGCGCGGATCGGACCTGCGCTACGACCTCGAGATCTCGTTCGAGGAATCCTTCACCGGCAGCGAGACCTCCATCCAGATCCCCCGCGAAGAGACCTGCGACACCTGCAGCGGATCGGGCGCGGCGGCCGGCAGCGCGCCGGAAACCTGCCCGCAGTGCAAGGGCTCGGGCCAGCTCCGCTTCCAGCAGGGCTTTCTCACCGTCGCGCGCCCCTGCTCGACCTGCCGCGGGGCCGGCAAAGTGATCAGCAAACCCTGCCAGGCGTGCCGCGGCGCGGGCCGCGTCGGGCGCGAGCGCAAGATCACGGCGAAGATCCCCGCGGGAATCGCGACCGGCCAGCGGCTCCGCCTGTACGGCGAGGGGGAGCACGGCTCCGCCGGCGGACCGCCGGGCGATCTCTACGTCGTCGTCCCCGTCCAGGACCACGACATCTTCCATCGCGAAGGGGACGATCTGTATTGCCACCTGACCGTCAGCTACCCGATGCTGGCGATCGGCGGCGCGACGGCCATCCCGACGATGACGGGCGACGAACAGATCAAGATTCCCGCCGGCACGCAGGTGGGCGCGCGGTTCAAGCTGCGCGGCAAGGGCATGCCCAACGTCTCGGGGCGCGGCCATGGAGACCTCTACGCCGTGACGCGGATCGCGATTCCGAAGAAGCTGACGAAGGACCAGAAGCACCTGCTCGAGCAGCTGGCGAAAACGATGCCGCAGGAGACGCTCGACACGAGCGAGTCCGGCGAAGGCGACAAGCCCTTCTTCGAGAAGGTGAAGGATATTTTTGGCTGAGTATCCGGCGCTCGACATCCGGTTCCCGGGCCCGGCCGACCCGTCCCTTCACGATCGCCTCTATGCGCTGCTCGACGACTTCGAGCCGGTCGCCATTCACGAAGACGAGCCGGGGGAGTGCTGGCGCGTGTTCTTCGGATCGGCTGAACGCCGCGACGGAGCGTCCGCGTCGATCGCGTCCACCCTCCCGCCAGGCCTGATCCGCGCGGCGTCAGTAGACGTGCCCGACGAGGACTGGGCGCGCCGTTCCCAGGAAAGCCTCAAGGCTATCGAGGCTGGCGGCCTGATCATCGCGCCCCCGTGGGACGTGCCGACGCCGGACGCCAACACCCGCGAGGGGCTCATCATCATCATCGAGCCCTCCACGGGCTTCGGCACCGGCCACCACGCCACCACCCGCTTGTGCCTGCTGCTCATGCAGCAGCTCGACCTGCGCGGGGCCCGGGTGCTGGACGTCGGCACCGGTTCGGGGGTGCTCGCGCTCGCCGCCTGGAAACTGGGCGCGGCGGACGTCGTCGCGATCGACAGCGATCCGGACGCGCTCGACAACGCCCGCGACAATATCGCGCGCAACGGCGCCGCGCCGTCGATCGACATCATCCGCGACGATCTGGCCACGCTGAAGGTCGAGCGCGCCGATGTCGTGCTGGCGAACCTGACCGGCAGCGTCCTGGTGCGTTACGCCGGCGAGTTGCGCAGCCTGGCGCGCGACGGCGGTGCCTTCGTCCTCAGCGGTTTTGCGCCCCAGGACGCGGCCGTGATCAAGACGGCCTTCGGCGGGCTGAGCGTCGTCCAGGAATCCGCCGACGGGGAGTGGGCGGCGCTCACTCTTAGGCTTCCGTAGGCTTTAGGCTTTAGGCTTTAGGCTTTTGTAGGCTTTGGGCTTTAGGCTTTAGGCCTTAGGAAGAAGGAAGAAGGATCGGGTTTTCCCAAAGCCCAAAGCCTAAAGCCTAAAGCCCAACAAAGCCCACCACCTACAAATCTCCCCACACGAATTGCAGCAGCCCGATCGCGATGATCGGGACCGCGTCGGCTCGCAAGGTCCGCCGGCCGAGTGTGATGGGGACGCAGCCCGCGCGGACCGCGGCTTCGATCTCCCCCGCGCTCCACCCGCCCTCCGGCCCCACCATCAGAGACGCGGACGCCGGCCGGGTGGTGCCCAGGGTCGATAGCGGGTGCCCCTCCACGGCGGCGGAGGGCTCGACCAGCAGGAGGCGCATCCCGGCCTGATCGCGCGGAAGCCAGTCTTCGAAGGCGGTCCCCGGCCCTATCGCGGGGACGAGGGCGCGGCGGCACTGTTTGGACGAGGCGATCGCGATTCGGCGCCAGCGCTCGGGCGCGCGGCCGGCCTTCATGTGCGCCACCGTATGCTCCGTCACGAGCGGTTCAATCGCGCTCACTCCCATCATGGTCGCGTCGCGGACCACGTCGTCCATCTTCTCCCCTTTGATGACCGCCTGCGCGAGCGTCAGCCGCACCACGGGCTCAGGCGCGGCCGGGACCTCCTCGAGCAGCCGCAGGTCCGCGCCCTCCCTGCCGACACGCTCGACCCGCGCGCGGAACTCTCGCCCCGCGCCGTCGAACACCGCGACCTCGTCCCCTGCGGCGAGTCGCAGCACCTGCGCCAGGTGCCGCGCTTCCTCCTCCGGCAGCCGCGCGGTACCGGCGTCCACGTCGATCGATTCCGCCAGGAAGCGTGGGAGCATCGGCGGGGATTATAGGCCGCGGAGGCGATGGAGTTCGCAGAGACGGGAGAGCAACACAGAGGGAGAGCACCACAGAGGCACAGAGTGCACAGAGACGCACAGAGGCGGTTGCTCATGCACGGCCGCAGGGCCGCGCTCCGCGCGGCTGGAGGCCACGGACGGGCGGGGCAGCCAGCGGGGGGTCAACGGCGGGTCCGCCTTGAGTTGCCACCCGGCCCGGCCCCCCAAAAACC
>JANOJK010000060.1:0-7970 GCA_031408165.1 Acidobacteriota bacterium
AGGCCACGAGTCCGTTCTTTTCGAGACGGTCCAGCGCAGCATACGCGGCACCCAGCAATACGCGCCGGCCGCTGGTCGCTTCAATCTCCCGGGCGATCTGTACACCATAGGCCTCGTCGCCGCCGCGCAGGGCGGCCAGCAGGATCATGAGCTCGAAGTCGGTCAACAGGTGGCGTGCCATATCTTCACAAATTGTTAAGTACAACGCTGTCTTGTGTCAACCTGATCGTCCGCTTGAAAGTGTTCGAACGTCAGACCCGGGAAGACGAACCGGCATTGGTGAGACGGCTGACTTGGGAGAATCCGCTTCACAAACTCAGCGAAATCACGTACGGTGTCACGCCAAGTGGGCCGGGCGCGCCGGCAGGCCTCGACCGAACGTGCCGCGCGCGCTTCATGGTGTTTGCCTCAGAAAGAATTGCGATGGCGTTCCATCGTCTGGCATCTCGATCGCGTCCGACTGCGGATCCCGGGCTGCTGGCGCAACCAGGCGGACGGGCACTGCGGATTGCCCTTCTCTGCCCGCGCGGTCCTCTCTATCGTCATCGCGGCGGCATCTGGAAGAAGACGATGCGCTACGCGCCGTTGACGTTGACGACGCTGGCGTCCTTGATCCCTCCCGACATTCCCGCCGAAGTCGCGCTGCTCGATGAAGGGGTGGACGAGATCGATCCCGGCGCAATCAGCGCCGATCTGGTCGGCATCACCGTCATTACCGGCACCGCACCCCGGGCCTACGAGTTGGCGCGCGAGTTCCGGGCGCGGGATATGCCGGTGGTGTTAGGCGGCGTGCACCCGACGCTGGTCCCCGAGGAAGCCGTCCGCCACGCCGACAGCGTGGTCGTGGGGTATGCCGAGGAATCGTGGCCGCAGCTGCTGAGGGACTTCACGGCTGGGCGCATGCAGCGCCGCTACGATCAAAGCCCCACGCTGAAACTCGACGGCCTGCCGTTTCCCCGCCGCGATTTGTACAAGAGCGGAATGGTGAACGTCAGCGACACGATCGAGGCGACCCGCGGATGCATCTTCCAGTGCGAGTTCTGCGTCGTGCCGGCGGCGTGGGGCACGCGGCCGCTCCAGAAACCGGTCGGAGACGTCATCGCGGACTTGCGCCAGATGGGCGCCAAACGGGTGATCTTCCTCGATCTCAATCTGATCGCCGACCTGCCTTACGCGCGCGAGTTGTTCACCGCGCTCGTCCCGTTGAAGCTGCGCTGGGCTGGACTGGTCACGACGACCATGGCCTGGGACGAGGAGCTCCTCGATTTGGCGGCGCGCAGCGGGTGTCGCGGCCTGCTGATCGGCTTCGAATCGCTCGATCAGAAGGCGCTGGATGAAACCCGGAAAAGCTTCAACATGCGGAAGGACTATCACCTGGTGGTCGACCGCATCCACGATCGCGGCATTGCCATCATGGGCTGTTTCGTGTTCGGCTTCGACTCCGACACACTGGAGACGTTCGACCGCACCGTCGATTTCGTCATGGAATCGCGCATGGACCTGCCTCGATACGCCATCGCGGTTCCCTTTCCTGCGACCGCGCTGTACCGGCGGCTCAAAGCGGAGAACCGCATTCTGACCGAGGACTGGTCGCTCTACGACGGCCAGCACGTCGTGTTCGAACCCCGGAACATGTCGCCCGACGAGTTGCTGCGCAACACCGGTCGAGCCTGGAAGAAGACCTATCAGTACAGATCGATCGCCCGGCGCGTGCTAGGGTCGGGCACTCGGATGACCATTTCGGTCGCAGCCAATCTCGGCTATCGGTTTTACGCCAACAACCTCGACAAGTTCTATACATGCGACTGGCAACTGGCTCCCCGGGCGTGAGAGGCCGGGAGCGGCGATGAGGCTCACACTGGTTCATCCGTGCGTCGGCAGGAGGCGCGGGCAGCCCTATGTTCGCACCTGGCAAATGGAGCCGCTCGCGCCGGCCACGATTGCCGGGCTCACCCCCAGGGGCTCGGGCATCGAGGTGCGCTTCTACGACGATCGCACCGAAAGCATTCCCTACGATGAGCCCACGGACCTCGTGGCCATGAGCGTGGAAACCTACACGGCCAAACGCTCGTACCAGATCGCCTCCGAGTTCCGGCGCCGCGGAATTCCCGTCGTCATGGGAGGATTTCACCCGACACTGGTGCCCGAAGAAGCGAGCGACTACGCCGAAGCGATCGTCATCGGCGAGGCGGAAGGCGTGTGGCCCGGCGTGTTGAACGATTTCGCTGCGGGTCGCCTGCAGCGGGTCTACCGCCAGGCGCGGCGTCCGCCGCTCTCCAACCTGCGGCCGGATCGTTCGATCTTCACCGGCAAGCGGTATCTTCCAGTCGGACTCGTGGAAGCGGGACGGGGCTGCCATTTCCGCTGCGAGTTCTGCGCCGTCCAGTCCTACTTCGGCAACACCCAGACGCGCAGACCGAGCGACGAGATCCTGGAGGAAGTCCGGCGCGTGAAAAAGCCCTTGATCTTCTTCGTCGACGACAACATCACGTCGAACATGGATCAGGCCAAGGCATTCTTTCGCGCGCTGATCCCGTTGAAGGTGCGGTGGGTGAGTCAGGCCAGCATCAACGCCGCCCACGACGAGGAGTTCCTCCAGCTGATCAAGGCAAGCGGCTGCCAGGGACTGCTGATTGGCTTCGAGTCGCTCAACGAACAGAACCTGAAGCAAATGGGCAAGAGCTTCAACCTGATGAAGGGCGGCTATGAAAAGGCGTTGGCGAACCTGCGGCGGTACGGCATCCGCCTGTATGTGACGTTCATTCTCGGCTACGACCAGGACAACGCGGACACGACAAACGAGACGCTCGCCTTCGCAAAGCGTCATAACTTCTACATTGTGGCGTTCAATCATTTGACGCCCTTCCCCGGCACCCCGCTGTACCAGCGCCTGAAGGCGGAAGGGAGGCTGCTCTACGACCGCTGGTGGCTGCATCCGGACTATCGCTACGGGATGGTGCCGTTCGCGCCTCGCGGCATGACGGCCGCAGAAGTGGAGCAGCGCTGCGTCGACGCGCGGCGCCGCTTCTACAGCCTGTCTTCCATTGTCCGGCGCAGCCTGGACTATGAGGCCAACGGACGCGGATGGTTCATGTGGAGCCACTTCTACTCCATCAACCTGCTGTTTCGCTCCGAAGTGATGCAGAGACGAAATTATCCCCTCGGTGACGAGGCATACTCTGCGCCGCTGCTCAAAGTCGAACACGACCGGGCATTTGACGCGAATCAACTGGTGGCTCTGTCCTGACCATGGGCGTCCACATTGGCCTCGCGACGCCCGCCGACGATGCGCACATCCGCGGATTGCTGCGCCGCGAGCCGGTGCCGGGGCGGATCGCCATTTCCTACGAGCGCGAGCCGGATTTTTGGAGAGGCTGCGCCGTCACCGGCGAGAACGCCACAGTGCTCGTGGCTCGCGATCTCGACACCGGCGTCATCGCGGGCGTCGCCTGCCGGTCCGAGCGCGAGGTCTATGTGAACGCCACGCCAACGCGACTCGGCTATCTCGGCCAGTTGCGCATCGATCGCCGCTACCGCGGCCGATGGCTGGTGTCGCGCGGCTTTTCGCTGCTCAAAAAACTGCACGATCGCGATCCGCTGCCTGGCTATCTGGCCGCTGTCACCGCAGACAATCGGGAAGCCGAGGGGATCCTGGTGAGGAAGGGTCGCAAGCGGTTTCCGGCGTTTCACCCGATCGCAAGTTACTGCACGCTTGCCCTTCCCGTGCGGCGCGCGGCGCCGGTGCGTAACGTGGCGTCGGCCACCGCCGGCGACATCCCCGAGATTGTCCGCTTTCTCCAAACCAGCGGCTCGCGCCGCCAGTTCTTCCCGGTGTGGACCGAAACGAGACTGATCGCGCTGACGACGCGTCTCGGCCTGTGCATCGAGGACGTTCAGATCGCACGGCGGAGCGGGCGCATCACCGGGGTAATCGGTCTGTGGGACCAGTCGGCGTACAAGCAGGACGTCGTGCGCTCCTATTCGGGTTGGATCAGACTGGCCGTTCCGCTTTACAACGCCAGCGCGCCGTGGCTCCGGCGGCCTCGACTTCCGAAGGCCGGCGAGAGGATTCGCAGCGGCTACGCGGTGTTCGTCTGCATCGATCAGGACGCGCCGTCGGTGTTCGGCGATCTGCTGGCGGCGACGTTGCACCGCGCTGCCGCCCGCGGCCTGGACTACGTGCTGATGGGCCTCGACGAGCGCGATCCGCTGTTTCGTACCGCCTGTGAGCGCCCGCACATCCCCTATCGAAGCCGGCTGTTTCTTGCCGAATGGCCGGAGGGAGGCCACCTGCATGCCCGACTTGATCGCCGCCCTTCCTACGTG
Organism: Acidobacteriota bacterium; assembly: GCA_031408165.1. Taxonomy (GTDB): domain Bacteria; phylum Acidobacteriota; class Vicinamibacteria; order Vicinamibacterales; family 2-12-FULL-66-21; genus JAICSD01. Next base: position 4,327 of record JANOJK010000060.1, read on the forward strand.
GAAATCGCCACGCTCTGAGCCCCGACGCCTGTCCGCTGACGTCGTTCCGCGCGAGCGGGTGACGCCTTCCGACCGCGAGGGCATGTATCAACTGCTCGAGACCTACTTTCAGAACACGTCGGTCCAGCAGTTCGCACATGACCTGGCCGAGAAGGACACCGTCATTCTGCTGCGCGATCCTGGAGACGGGCGGGTCGTCGGGTTCTCCACCTTGATGAAGATCGAGATCACGATCGAGAACCGCAACGTCGTCGGGTTCTTTTCCGGCGACACGATCATCGCGCGCGAGCATTGGGGATCGTCGCTTTTGGCACGGCTGTGGGTGGCGACGGTGCTGGGCGAGGCCGACCGCATCGGGCAACATTCGCCCGACACGCTGTTCTACTGGCTTCTCATCTCCGCCGGGTACAAGACGTGGCGTTACCTGCCGACATTCTTTGTCGCGTACGCGCCGCACCCGGACGTGCCCCCGTCGCCGTTCGACCGCCAGGTGTTGCAGACCCTGGCGGCGAAGAAATTCGGCGATGACTACCATGCCGATGCGGGCATCGTCCGGCTCCGCCGCGCCAGTCCGCTGCGCCCGGGTGTCGCGGAGGTGACCGAACGAAGACTTCGAGACCCCCTCGTCGAATTCTTCATTCGGATGAATCCAGGTCACCGGCAAGGCGATGAACTGGCATGCCTGGTTCCCATCTCCCGTTCGAATCTGACGCCGGCCGGGCTGCGGATGCTGAAAGCGGGGTTGCAGGAATGACGCTGGCAAGAGAAAAGACGGTCGTGTTCGCGGCGTTGGGCACGATCACGGCCGCCCTCTACTTCGGCACCCTGCACGTCCGGCTGTTCGCGGCCCTCGTCCTGGCGCCGACGGCCGTCGATGCGGCGATTCCGTTCGTGCCGCTCTTTGTCGTCCCATATCTATCGGTCTTTCTGCTCGTCCTGCTTCCGCTGTTGGTGATTCCGGACCGGCGGGAACTGTGGGACGCCGCGTTCGGCTTCGGGATGATCGTGGTGCTGTCGAGCCTGACGTTTCTGTTCTGGCCGACCGCTATTCCTTTTTCCGACATTCACCCGCTGACGCGCGTGGTCGTCACCATGGATCTGAATGGGTACGCGTTCCCATCCGTACATGCGTCGCTGGCGCTTTTTTGCGCGCTGTGCGCGCGGCGGACGCTGCAGACGGCGCTCGCGCGATACAGCCTGCTTCTGTGGACGAGCCTCGTCGTCGTGTCGGCCCTGTTCATCAAGCGCCATCTGGCCGTCGACATTGCCGGCGGCGCGTTGCTCGGATGGGCGATGCACGCGGCGGTCTTCCGCCCGGATCGGGCCGAGGCGCCCGACAGCGAGCCGGTGGTCGAAACGCTCCGAATCCGGAGACGCCTGGCGCGCGAAGCGTCCAACCAGTTTGCGGCCCTCAGGCGCTACGACGGTCGCAAGCGGGCGGCCGAGCTCGCCGTGTTTGTTGCCCTGGCCGGGGCCGGATTCTGGTTGAGCATCCACGCCCGCTCCGTGGCATCGGCGCCGATGCTGACCGTCGGCATCCTGATCACCGCGGTCGCGCTCAACACATTTCCGTTGTTGATGCACGAAGGGATGCACGGCCTCCTGTTCGCGAATCGCCGCTGGAACTGGATCGCGTCGGTTCTGCTGGGCTCGACCTTCCTGATGTCGTTTTCGGCGTATCGCGTGCTGCACCTCCGCCATCATCGATACCTCGGCGACCCGCGCGATCCCGACGACTACCATAACTACTCACGAAGCCGGCCCGTGGTGTGGTCCCTGCATTTCGTGCGACTCACCGTCGGGCCTTTGCTGTACGTCTGCCTCATTCCGGTGTTGGCGCTGAAGCACGGGTCGCCGGCGCAGCGACGACTCATCTGCATCGAGTACACGCTGCTCGCGTCGATGTACAGCGTGCTCCTCAGGGGGTTTTCCTATCGTGAGCTGTTCGTGGTCTGGCTCGTGCCGCTGCTCCTGATGGGAGCGCTCACCGCCATCCGCGGTTTCACGCAACACGGAATCACGGAAGCCTCCGATCCCTACCTGGCCAGTCGGACCATGCTTCCCGGTCCGATGGTCGCGTTCTTCCTGTTGAACGAGAACTACCACCTGGAGCATCATCTGTTTCCCGAAGTTCCCAGTTACCACCTGCCAGCGCTTCACGCGCTGATTTGGCCCAGGTTGCCGCGCGCCGTTTCCGGCACGAGCTATCTGGCGTTTCTGGCGGCGTTCCTCAGAGCCACGCCGCGGATGGATGAAACACCGATCGGGCGGGTGACTCCGGGAGAGCGAACCCCATGATCGCCAGTCTCGCCAATTCGGCCTGGCTGGCGAGTTGCATTCCTGAGTATCTCCGCTTTCGCAGAGCCCTGGGCCGGGTTCGCACGGAACAGGGACGCGTGCTGCGCAGAATTCTCCGAAAGAACCAGGCCAGCGCGTTCGGACGCCGTCACGGGTTCTCCGCAATCCGCACCGTGCGCGACTATCAGAGACGCGTGCCTTTGAGCGACTACAGTGACTATCGCGCTGGTGTCGCCCGCATCGCTGAAGGGGAGACGCAGGTGCTCACCTGCGAACGGGTGCGCCTGTTCGAGCCCACCAGCGGTTCGTCGAGCCCGGCCAAGTGGATTCCCTATACCGCCTCCCTCCAGCACGAGTTTCAACGCGGCATTCGCGCGTGGGTCGCGGATCTGTTCCTGCACGACGCCGAGTTACTCAACGGCCCGGGATATTGGTCCGTGAGCCCCGCGCAGGCGTGCGAGGAGGTCACGCCCTCCGGCATCCCCGTGGGGTTCGCGGACGACAGCGAGTACGTCGGCGGTCTTCAGCAGCGGCTGGTCCGGTCGGTGATGGCCGTGCCCTCGTCGGTCCGACGTTCGCGCACCATGGACGCGTTCTGGTACTCGACGCTCGGTCATCTCGTCCGGCGTCCGGACCTCCGCTTGATCTCTGTGTGGAACCCTTCGTTTCTCACGCTGCTGGCGGATAAGCTGTCCGAGCACGGCGACCGTTTGCTGGACGAGGAGCCGAAACTGAAGCAGGCACTTCGCGCAGCCACGGCTGCCGAAAGACACGCGCGTCTGTGGCCCCGTCTGCGCATGATCAGTTGCTGGGCCGACGGGAACAGCGGACCAGCGGCCCGTAAGCTGGCGGCCCTCTTCCCGCAGGCGCGCATCCGCGCCAAGGGTCTGATTGCGACCGAAGGATTTGTCTCGCTGCCGTGGGAGGGGTGCGACGGGGCGGTCCTCGCGGTGCGCTCGCACTTTCTGGAGTTTCTGCCGGCGGATTCGATCGGCCGGCCGGACGCGACCCGCCCCCCACCTCGCACACGAACTGGAGACAGGGCAAGCCTACTCTGTCGTCCTCACGACGGGCGGTGGCTTGTACCGCTACCACCTCGGCGATCTCGTCACGGTCCTCGGGCGCAAACACGATTGTCCGTTCGTGCGATTCGCCGGCCGGAAGAACGTGGCGGATTGGTGCGGGGAGAAGCTCCACGAAGTGCAGGCCGCGCGGATTATCGAGTCTGCCTTCGCGGCGCGGCGCCTCACGCCGTCGTTCGCGATGCTCGCCTGCGATACGAGCGGCGAGGTTCCAAACTACGTGCTCTATGTCGAAGCCGCTGCCTCGGAAGACGAGCTTGGCGG
>JANOJK010000064.1:0-3124 GCA_031408165.1 Acidobacteriota bacterium
AGCGGCGGGTCTCGCGGTTCATGCGAGGGTGAATGATAGCCATGGCGCTCCGAGTTCTGCGGGCTGCCGGTCCCTTACCTGCGGCGGGCGAAGTGATACTATCCTTTACCGCTAAAGTCAATTCACTTTAACGGTAAAGGACCGGAGCTGGGGCCACGGCATGCCGCCGACGACGACCATGAAACGCATCGCCGGAGAGCTGGGCGTGTCGATCACGACCGTCTCCAAGGTGCTCAACAACCGCGACGACATCGGGCACGCCACGCGCGCCCGCGTCCTCGCCAAGGTCGCCGAGCTCGGCTACAAGCCCAACGCCGTCGCCCGCAGCCTCACGCTCCGCCGGACCCATACGCTCGGGATCGTCATTCCCGACCTGATGCACTCCTTCTTCGTCGAGATCGTCGCCGGTGTCGAGGCCGTGGCCAGCGCGCGCGGCTATGGTCTGCTCCTCTGCAGCTCGAACGAAGACCCCGTGAAAGAACGCCAGGAACTGGAGATGCTCGGCCAGCGTCAGGTGGACGGCATCGTGCTCGGGTCCGCCAATGCGGCCGGCAATACCGACCTGCTGCAGCAGCTCACCTCCCTCGGCACCGGTCTCGTCATGATCGACCGCGACGACCACCCCGACGTTCGCTGCGACCGCGTCGTCACCGACGACGTGGAGGTCGGGCGGCTCGCGACGTCGCACCTTGTGGCGCAAGGGCGGCGCGCCATCGCGCACGTGACCGGGACCTCGGTCGTTCACGCGAAGCGGCGCGCGGACGGCTACCGCGCCGCCCTCAAAGCCGCCGGCGTCAGGCCGGCGCCCGAGTGGATCGTGCGCGGCGGGTTCAAGGAGGCGGACGGCTACCGCGCGATGCAGAAGCTCCTCGGCATGACCCCGCGGGTCGACGCGGTCTTCGCCGCGAACGATCCCTCCGCCATCGGCGCGATGAAGGCCATCTGGGACGCCGGGCTGCGCGTGCCGGAGGACATCGCCGTCGTCGGGGCGGGCGACATCGCCCTCGGGGACATGCTGCGGGTGCCGCTCTCGACTGTCAGCTGGTCGCGCGAAAACCAGGGGAAGGCCGCCGCGGCGCTGCTCTTCGGGCGGATCGACGACGAGTCCGGCGGCGGAGCGCACCGCACGCAGCGCGTCGTGATTCCGCCGCGCCTGGTCGTGCGGCGGTCGAGCGGGGGGCAGTGAGCGCCTGGGCTCGAGGACTGCACGTCTGGCCGTCCCGGTCGTTCGCGGCATAATTCCCGGACGGGGCAGACCGCGTCCCACCCCACCGCGCAAAAAACGCGCGGCGGGGACCCCGGCTCCCACCCCACCGCGCAAAAAACGCGCGGCGGGGACCCCGGCTCGCGGCTTGCTCCTTGCTCAGATACTTCCGGTATCCTCGCTCGTCGCGCCTTGCGATCCGGGCGCCGCGCCGGGACTTGTGCCACGATCCACTGGGACGGGACACTAGATGCCACTGGGACGGGACATGAGATGATGCGGCTCGCGATCGTTCTCTCGATGGTACTGCTGTGGACCGCGCCGGGGCGTCCGCAGACGGGCGGGGGTCTCGACGCCGCCCGCGAGCGCGCGCGCGTGATGGCCGCCGCGGATCGGTACCTCAAGGAGATGCCGGTGACCGTCACCGCCAGCACCTCGCCGCGCAGCGCCGGCGGTCCTCACGACTACTTCTCCGAAGGTGACTATTGGTGGCCCGACCCCGACAATCCGACCGGGCCCTACATCCAGAAGGACGGGATGTCCAATCCCGGCAACTTCAGCGACCACCGCCGCGCGCTGATGCGCCTGTCGGTGCAGATGCCCGTGCTCACGGCCGCTTACACGCTGACGAAGGACCGCAAGTACGCGACGGCCGCCGAGCGGCACGCGCGCGCATGGTTCGTATCGCGCGTGACGCGGATGACGCCGGCGCTGCGATACGCACAGGCGATCCACGGCCGGGCGACCGGGCGCGGCACGGGGATCATCGACACGATCCACCTCGTGGAGGTCGCGCGCGCGCTCGAGCGTCTCGACGGCGCGCCAGGCTGGTCCCGCGACGAGGCCACGGAAGCGCGCCGGTGGTTCGCCGATTATCTGGACTGGCTGACGACGGACCAGTACGGGAAAGACGAGCGGGACGCGACGAACAACCACGCGACGTGCTGGGTGATGCAGGTCGCGGCGTTCGCGCACTACACCGGCAACGAGCCGCTCAAGCGCGACTGCCGGACGCGGTTCAAGACCGTCCTCGTCCAGCAGATGGCGCCCGACGGCAGCTTTCCCCGGGAGCTGGCGCGCACCAAGCCGTACGGCTACTCCCTCTTCAACCTCGAGGCGATGGCGACGATCTGCCAGATCCTCTCGACCCCGGAGGACGACCTGTGGGCGTTCGAGCTCCCCGATGGCCGTGGTATGCGCAAGGCCATGGCGTACATGGTCCCGTACATCCGCAACCGGAAGTCCTGGCCCAAGCCGCCCGACGTGATGTACGACGCGAACTGGCCGATGCGGCAGGCGAGCCTGCTCTTCGCCGGCGTCGCCCTGAAGCAGCCCGATTACATCGATCTCTGGTCGTCCCTGCCGGCCGACTCGGACGTCGAGGAAGTGATCCGCAACTTCTTCGTCCGGCAGCCGCTCCTCTGGTTCGACTGAGCGCGCGCGCCCTCACCACGACTGACGAGCGACGTTCACGGCGGCCACATTACATTCGAGCCGAGGCTCGATTCGGCTGGGCCCGCTGCCCGGTGGGGTCTGACCCAGGTCTGACCCCGGTCTGGCCCCGGTCTGACCCCGGTTGCGGATATGCTCAAGCGGCCAGCGAGAATCATGATCGTGAGCGACCATCCCGCACGTCCTGACGACCGGTCCCGGCGCGAGCCGGACACACCGCCGCATTCGGCGCGTCTCCTGGAGTGCCTCGATGCCTAGCGGCACGCAGACCCGGATGGCGCTCACCTCGTTCGTGGCGCTCTTCTCGATCGTCGGACTCGCGCTGTACGGGCTCCCCTTCTATTACGACTTCATGGTCAGGGACTTCGGGTGGTCGCGGACGCAGGTGACCTCGGGCAACGCGCTCAGCAAGCTGCTCGTGGGCCCGCTGTTCGGGTTCATGGCGGGATGGGTGGTGGACCGTTTCGG
>JANOJK010000079.1:0-4809 GCA_031408165.1 Acidobacteriota bacterium
CCCCTCGTCGAGCCGGGATTCACCAGCCTCTTCAACGGCAAGGACTACACGGGCTGGACGATTGCCGGCCCCGCGGAGTCCTTCTCCATCCAGGACGGCGCCATCGTCGCGAAAGGCGCTGCGAGCCACGCGTACTACACCGGCGACGTCCGGAAGCACAGCTTCCGCGACTTCGAGCTGAAGATCGACGTGATGACGAGGGCGGGCTCGAACGGCGGGGTCTACGTGCTCACCGAGTTCCAGCAAATCGGCGGCACCAGCCGCGCCTCGGGGCGTTTTCCGTCGAAGGGATTCGAGATCCAGGTGAACAACTCGCACACCGATCGAGTCCGGTCCGGCAGCCTGTACCACGTGCAGGACGTGCTCGACACGTCGCCGGCAAAAGACGACGAGTGGTTCACCGAGCACATCATCGTGAAGGGCAACACGATCACCGTGAGCGTCGACGGGAAGCAGGTGGTGCAGTGGACGCAGCCCGCCGACTGGAATGGCGGACGCGAGGGGCCCGGGCGAAGCATTACGGGTCCGGGAACGATCGCCCTGCAGGCCCACGATCCGAACAGCACGGTGTACTACAGGAACATCCGGATCAAACCGCTGGATTGATTGTTGGCCGCGGCGTCAGTGGTGGTCGGCCCGGCCGGCGACACTCGCCACGGTGGCAACGAGCTCCGACGGATCCACGGGCTTCGAGACGTGCACGAGGAAGCCGGCACGGAGCGCGCGGGTGCGATCCTCCGAGCGCGCGAATGCGGTCAGGGCAATGGCGGGGACCTTCCCGCCGCGATCGGATCCCAGCGCGCGCACGCGCCTGAGCAGCTCGAACCCATCGGTGCCCGGCATACCGATATCGCTGATGAGCACGTGGGGTCTCATCGATTCCACCAGCAGCACGGCCTCCTCCGCGGAGGCCGCGGTGACCACCTCCGCGGAGCAGTCCTCGAGCACGCGCTTCACGAGATCGCGCGCGTCGGCGCGATCGTCCACCACCAGCACCCTCAACCCCGCGAGCTCCGCGGGGACGAAATTCGCCGGCGCCGCCGGCGATGAGGCCGGGTGCGGGCGATCGCGGCCGACACCGCTCCGGCGGACCACCGACAGCGGCAGGTGCACCGTGACGGTCGTGCCGCGTCCCTCCCCGTCGCTCTTCACCGACACCGTGCCGCCGTGCAGCTCCACGAGGCTCTTGACGATCGACAGGCCGAGGCCGAGGCCGCCGTATGTCCGGGTCGTAGACGCGTCGGCCTGGCGAAATCGCTCGAACAGGTGCGGCAGGAACTCGGGCTTGATGCCGACACCGGTGTCCGCGACGCTGATCTCGATGTGCGACTCGACGCGTTCGAGCAGGACCTGGATCCGGCCGTCCCGCGGGGTGAACTTGATGGCGTTGGACAGCAGGTTCCAGATCACCTGCTGCAGCCTGCCGGGATCGCCCGACAGCGGCCCGGCCGACGGATCGAGCAGCTTCTCGAGCCTGATCCCCTTCGCATCGGCGGCGGGGGTCACCGTCTCCACCGCGGCCCCGATGAACGACATCGGCTGGATCTGCTGGATGTCGAGCCGCAGCTTGCCGGAGGTGATGCGGCTCATGTCCAGCAGGTCTTCGATGAGCTGCGTTTGCGCGCGCGCGTTGCGCTCGATGGTCTCGAGCCCCTTCAACAGGTCGGCCGGATCCTTCGCGCCGGTCCTGAGCACCTGGGACCAGCCGAGAATGGCATTGAGCGGCGTTCGAAGCTCGTGAGAGAGCGTGGCGAGGAACTCGTCCTTCATGTCGCTCATCCGCTCCGCCGCGGTGCGGGCCGCACGCTCGCTCTCGAGGAGGGCGCTGCGCTCCTCGGCCGCTAGCTGCGCAGCCTCGTACAACCGGGCATTGTCGATCGCGATCCCGGCCTGCGCCGCGATCCCGGCGATGAGCCGCTCGGACCGTTCCGTGAAGACATTCGGCTCCGGGTGTCCGAAGAACAACCCCCCGATCACTTCGCCGGAGCGCGATCGCACGGCGACCGCCAGGTAGCTGCGGACGGACGGATGCCCTTTGGGCATCCCGTAGTGCGGCGCCATCGTGCCGTAGCGGGGGTCTGTGAGGACATCGTCGCAGCGGGTCGGGGCCTCGCCGCGAAACGTGGGGCCGAAGAGCGCCGTCGCCCGCGGGTTGCCGAACCTCTCGAACGCCTCGCGCGGCGCACCCGACAGCGTGAAGAGGCGGAAGGAGTCCTCCGTCGCGTCGGTCGTGTTGTAGAAGAACGCGCCGAACTTCGCGCCGCTCAGCTCGGTCGCGGCGTCCGTGACCGCCTGGATGAGGGCCTGCAGTTCGAGCGTGGACCCCAGCGCCTTTCCGGTTTCGTTGAGCAGTTCGAGGATCCGCCGTTCTTCCCGTAGCGCCGCTTCGGCCTGTTTCCGCGCGGTGATGTCCTCGATGACGCCGATGAGCCGCTCCGGTTCACCGGTCGCGCTCTTCAACAGCGTCACCGTCGTCAAGCTCCAGATCGCCGAGCCGTCGTTGCGGATGTACCGCTTCTCCAGCACGTACTCCGGAATCTGCTGCGCCACCAGACGATCGAACGCGGCACGGGTGCTGGCCAGGTCGTCGGGATGCGTGATGTCGGCGAAGGTCCGTTGCCGGAGCTCCTCGGGAGTGAAGCCGAGAATCTCGGAGAACTTGCGGTTCATGTTCAGGAAATGCCCGTCGAGCGCCGCGACCGCGATCCCGACCGCCGCCTGGTTGAACATGGCGCGCAGCCGTTCCTCGTTTTGCCGGAGCGTTTCGGCCGCAGCCTTGCGGCTGGTGACGTCCGCGCATGCGCCCGTCACGTACGACGGATTCCCTGCCTCGTCGCGGAAGACCTTGCCCTTGTCGTCCACCCAGTGGATCGAGCCGTCGGGCCATACGACCCGGAACTCCATGTCGAAGTCGGATCCATCGCGCGCGCTTCGTTCCCAGCGCTCGCTGACCGCCGGCCGATCGTCGGGATGGACGGCCGCGAGGAACACGTCGAGCGACTGCGCGGTCTCGCCCGTCGCGAGCCCGAAGATCCGGTCGAGATTGCCATCCCACTCGACTCGGTTGGTCTGGATGTTCCATCGGAACGTGCCGGTGCCGGCGGCGTTCAACGCGGCCGTCAGCCGCTCCTGGCTCTCGCGCAGCGCCTCCTTCGTGCGCAGGAGCTCTTCCTCGGCGCGCTGGCGGGCGAGCAGGATCGTGTTGGCGTTCTGCAGCGCCACCGACCTGAGGAGCGTGTCTTCGTTGTCCAGTGCCGCCACTACGCGACTCCGAGCGCCCTGGATGCCAGCGCCGTGCCGTCCACGCGCGCCCGAATCTTGGCGAACGCCGTGTCACGGCTCGTCGACGTATCGTCGCAGAACGGGGAGAACCCGCAGTCGTCGGTGGTGCCGAGCTGCGCGACGGGAATGAATTCGGCGGCCTGCAACACGCGGTCGCGCACCTCTTCGGGCGTGTCGATGCGCGGATCGATCGGCGCGACGACGCCGACAAAGACGCGCTGGTCAGGCTTGATGAACTGGCGGATGATTTTCAGGACCTGGACGCGATCCCGCTCGCCGGCGAGGGCGATGTAGAAGTTGCCGGCTTTCAGCTGAAAGAGGCCCGGCAACAGCTCGCCGTAGTCCACGTCGGCGCTGTGCGTCGAATCCCGGTCCCCGCCGGGACACGTGTGCACGCCGATCAGCTGCCGTTCTTCCGGGGAGAACCGCGAGAGCGCCAGATTGTTCAAGTCGATGAAGCTGTGGAGGAGATGGCCGGTGGGATCGACCTTCATCGCGAGGCGCCCCTCGGTGAAGTCGATCTGCACCTTGTACGCGCCCTTGTCGAAGCAGCGGCGGATTTCCTTCTCGTGCTCCGAGAGCAGATCGTCGATGAACTGCTCGCGCGAGTAGCCCGCAATGCCGTCGGCGGGGTACATGAGGCTCAGGGCGGACGGCGAAATGATCGCCTGCTTGATCGGCCGGTGCGCATACCGCTTTGCCACGTCGAGATAGCTGTCGGCGTAACGCCTGTAGCGAAAAGGGCCCGCGGTCAGCCGGGGCATGCGGCGCACGTGCCCCGCACTGAAGGGAATGCGGAAGCCATCCGGCGAGGTATTCGGAAGCCCGTGAACGCAATAGGTCCAGAAGTTGTGATACTTCCGCTGCTCCCCGTCGGTAATGACCGGCGATCCCGTCTCTTCGAATCGGGCGATGGTGTCGCGGATGGCCTCCTCATAGAGGGGGTCGAGGCCCGGATCCTCCGCGTCGCCTGCTTCGACCGCCTCGATCAGCCCACGAGGCCTGGGCAGGCTTCCAATGGGTTCTGTTGCGATCATGGCACGCTGGGTATTGTCATACAGAAATGACCCGGTTCAGGAATCGACGCGGATGAGCTAACGGTCCGTTCCCTGACGAGTGGGGTGGTAGCATTCGCGCATGCACAACGCGGGGGACGGTCTCTCGATCGAGGTGATCGGCACCGCGGAGACCGAGTACGTCGAAGATCGATCTCAACGACAAAGGAGCAGGAGGTCCGCGTCCGGCATGCGCTCGGGGACCGCATCACGTCGGCGCGGATCCTGCGCCAGGCTTGCGCCATGACGGCCACACGAGCTCTTGTTGCGGGCGTCCTGATCCTGGCGAGCGCCACCGTGGTGCGCGTGCAGCAGCCCGAACCGCGCTCCCCCCGCGCGGAGAAGGCGGAAAACTTTTCGCCGCTCGGTTTCGAGGACCTTCGCGCCTACCAGCAGGCGTTTCCCGGCACGCCGGGCACGCTCGCCGTCGCGCGCGCGGCGGCGGGGAAGTACTGGGTCTTTCGCGGCATTG
>JANOJK010000099.1:0-3115 GCA_031408165.1 Acidobacteriota bacterium
GGCATACCTCTGGTACGGCTCCAGGAGCGCATCGGTCACGCCATGCGCTGCCAGCATCTCGGCGGCGTGCGGATCCCGGCGGCGCAGGTGAAAGAAGGCGGCGTCCGCGCTGAGCACGCGCGCGTACTGCTCCAGGAACCCAGGCCACAGCTGAAGGCCTGCGGCCACGTCATACGCCGCGCCGATGAGCTCGATGAGTTCGCTTTGTGCAACCGGCACGTGCCGTGGTCCCCCAGTCGACCGAGACTAGCACCGGCGGCCGGCGTGCCGGCCGCACTTCGGTGGGGTTGGCCAGTGGACGCTTCCGTGCGCGACAGCTCCGGCCCGCCGGCGATCGACCACGGACGGCGGACGTGGCGTCGCTCGGCGCACCATGGGGTGATGGACGCCGCGACGGCCGGTGGCTGATCGAGGCGTCCCGCACCGTGGACGTCTGTAGGAGAGAGGAACACCCGACAGGGATCCGACTGCGGCGGCCCCCCGGTCACCGCCTGTCGCCGCGCGCCATCTGCGCGCCCGCCAACTGCTCGAGCAGCGCGTCGGTCTCGGAGAGCGAGATGCACGCATCCGTGATGCTCTGGCCGTAGACAGCAGGCTTGCCGGGCACGTAGTCCTGGCGCCCTTCCACCAGATGGCTTTCCAGCATGGCGCCGAATATCTGCCACGAGCCCGATCCGACCTGCTCGCAGATCGAGGCGGCCACGTCGGCCTGGCGGCCGTGCTCCTTGAGGCTGTTGCCGTGCGAGCAGTCGATCATCACGGGCTCGCGCAGCCCTTTGGCCGCCAGCAGTTCTTCGATGGCCTGGACGTGCCTGGCGTCGTAGTTGGGACCGGTCTGCGTTCCACCCCGCAGGATCACGTGGCAGGAGTCGTTGCCCGTTGTGTGGAAAATCGCGCCGACCCCCTGCTTGGTCACCGACGGAAACCAGTGCGGGGAACGCGCGGTCAGGACGGCATCGACCGCCGTCTGCACGTTGCCGTCCGTGCTGTTCTTGAACCCGACCGGCATCGACAGGCCCGACGCCAGCTCGCGGTGCACCTGGCTCTCGGTCGTCCGCGCTCCGATCGCCACCCAGGAGGTCAGGTCCGCGATGTGCTGCGGAATCTGCATGTCGAGGAACTCCGAGGCGGTCGGCAGCCCCAGGTCGTTGACGTCGAGCAGGAGCTTGCGCGCCATCCGCAGCCCCTTGTTGACGTGATAACTCTCGTCGAGATCGGGATCGTTGATAAGACCTTTCCAGCCGACCGAGGTCCGGGGCTTCTCGAAGTAGCTCCGCATCAGGATGACGAGGTGATCCGCGTAGCGCCGGGCCAGCCGCTCGAGGCCCTCGGCGTACTCCAGGGCCGCCGAGGTGTCATGGATCGAACAGGGGCCGGCGACGACGACGAGCCGCGGATCCCGCCCCTTGATCGCATTCGCGACCGCGAGACGCGTGTCGGAGACGACGTTGGACGCCCGCTCGCTGAGCGGAATCTCCTCGAGCAGGATGGCCGGCGGAATGAGGGGACGAACCTCGGTGATGCGCAGGTCGTCTGTCGGTCGAAACATGGTTCACAAGAGTACTGCAGGTCACGCAGGTCACGCAGGCTGCCGGCGCGTCGCGGTCCATGCGGCGGCGGCGAGCACGAGCCCATTCGCGACGAGGACCGGCCACGCGCGGATCGCTCCCCCGTAGACCATCCACATGGCCGCGCCGACGACCTGGACCCACCGCATCGTGTTCGACCGGCAGAAATAGGACGAGACGAACACCGCGGTCGCGCTCCAGCCGAGATACTCAATCATGTCTCATGCCCTTTCAGACCACCGCGGACGCCGGCGGCGGCAGCACGGCCGCCAGCACCTCGTCAACGGTGAGGCGCTCGGTGCGTGCCCGCTCCCAGTCCCGCAGGGTCAGCCCGTGTGATTCAAAGAGCGCCCGGATCTCCGCCGGGCGCCAGCCAAAGATCTGGTCCAGGACGGGAACCATGACGCTGAAAGCGCTATCGCTGAGCACCGTGCTCCTGGCGATCCGCGCCAGTTGCTTGTTCTTCGACACGGCGATCGTGAATCCGTCACGACTGTTGACATGGAGCATGACGTGCACGTCGGAGCTGCCGTCGCCGATGTAAATCACTCGATCGGGCGCGACTCCGAGGCGCTCGGCCAGTTCATCCAGGACGGCGACCTTGCCGTATCCGGCCGGGACGCGCCGGATTTCGCGCACCTCTCCGAATCCCTCCTCGTAGCCCAGTTCTGTCCCGTAAATGTGTTCGGGGGGGACGATCCCCGCCAGGGCGGATTCGACCACCTCGCGTGGCGCGGCCGAGATCACGAAGAAAGAGAAACGGATCCCCTCGATGCCACGAGCCAGAAAGTCCACCAGGGCGGGGATACCGCTGCGCAGGCGGACCCGCCGGCCGGTCTCGACGAGGTGTTCGCGCCGCACGCCGCGGAACTCCGGGTCGTGCCGGATGAGATAGGCGAGCTCTCCGCCCTGGTGCACGAGGTTGCTCGCCGCGAGTCCCTCGACCTTCCGCTGGAACCCCGACACGCCCAGTAACTCGCTCAGGACGAATCCCGAGTCGTTGAAGCTGAGGGTCTGGTCGAAGTCCGACGCCACCAGATAGTGTTTGGGCGGATTCGCGGTCACCGTGCTGCCTTGCGGGTCTCTCATTGACATAACAAATACCTGGTCAATCGTATCAAGTCCGCCGGAGCAGGTCAATTCAGTTGGACCAGTAAGTGGCATAATTTACATATAGTTCACATGATTGACGTGAATGCCATGTTCGCCGCTGTTGAAGTTGTTATATCATTACCGCTATGGAGTCCTCGTCCTCCCGACGCAGCAAGTACGCCGATGTGTCGTCGTCCTTGCGGCGTCAGCTTCAATCCGGGCGCTGGAAACCCGGGGATCGGATCCCCAGCGAGGCAGACCTCGTGCGGGAGTTTGGCGTGTCCCGGATCACGGTGGGTCGCGCCGTCAACGATCTGACCGCGGAGGGCCTTGTCGAAAGGCGCCGCGGCGCCGGGACCTTCGTGCGCCCTGTGGACGTGTCGGGCAAGTTGTCCTTCGGACTCCTGATTCCAGACCTCGGCGAAACGGAGATCTTCGAGCCGATCTGTCAAGGC
>JANOJK010000101.1:0-2093 GCA_031408165.1 Acidobacteriota bacterium
GAAGGACGCCGGCGAGATCCGCCAGCAGCACGATGCGTTCGTCGTAGCGTTCAACGCGAGAGACGTGTCGAAGATTCTCGATCTCTACGCGGACAACTCGATCTTCATGCCGCCCAATGAGCCGATCATCCGCGGCACGGACTCGCTGAAACATTTCTACGAGGAGCTGTTCACCGGGAAAGGGGCGTCGGACCTGAAGATGGACGTCGCCGAGGTGTCGGGGAATGGGCCGCTCGCGTATCACAGCGGCACCTTCGAGATGGCGCTCAAGCCGGCGGCAGGGCCGGCGGCGCGCGAACGCGGGAAGTACCTGTTCCTCCTGCGCAAGATGGGCAGCGGGTGGAGGTACCACTACACGATGTGGAACTCCGACCTCCCGGCGGCTGGGCGCTAGCGAACGACCCGGCACTGGCGGTTCGCCGTCAAAGCGGCCGTCAGGCCGCATCGACGATCGAAAAGCTTCGATATTCGCGGCGGCCCCGGAGTTGCTGGGCTCCTGCCAACCAGGAGTGTCTCCATGTCAGATCCTCGACAAGCGCTGCGGTGCCGCTGGGCGGAGCCGACGCTGTTCCTCGCGAACCCGCTCTGGACCGCGGCCGAAGACTATCCGTGGAGCTGCCAGGCCGACGGGCTCGCCCGCCCGATCGAGGACACCGCGTCGTGCGGCGTGTGTACTCGCTGGGCGGCCCGCGCCGCGCGCGGCGAGAAACGGGCCGGCGCCTTCCGCTGGCAGTGACCGCGCCAGCGGTCTGTCTACTTCACGGCGAAGAGATCGAGCACGCGCTCCCGCGCGGCCCGCGAGGCGCCTTGCGCCTGATGCCGCTGCGCCACCGCCCCTTCGAACGTCGGACCCGGATCCGGATCGCGGTAGAAGACCCCGGTGTGGAGGACCGTGCCGTATTCCTGCGCCAGCGCCATCGCAGCGAGCCGGTTCGTCGGGTCGTGGCCTGACGCGGCGAGGGGCCGCATCTCGGCCTTGTGCTGTTTCAGCTGAGCGTCGGGCTGGCCGTAGGTGATGCACGGCGACTGCACGTTGATGAACGCGAAGCCGGGAAAGCGGATGCCCTCCTCGATCACGGCCGCAAGCCCCGGCATGTCGGCCGGCGTGCCCTGCGCGACAAATCGCGCGCCGTATGCCAGCACGTAGAGGAGCGGGTTCACGGGGTCTTCGAGGCTGCCGTAGACCGATGACGAGGTGGTGAGCCCCCGGGGCGAGGTCGGCGACAACTGCCCTTTCGTGAGTCCGTAGATGTGATTGTCCATCACGATATAGGTGATGTCGGGGTTCCTCCGGATGCAGTGCGGAACGTGGCCGCCGCCGATCGAGAACCCGTCCCCGTCGCCGCCGGCCGCGAGGACCAGCAGGTCCGGTCGCGAGAGCTTGATCCCCTGCGCAATGGGCAGCGCGCGGCCGTGCACCGTGTTGAACCCGTAGGCGGTGGTATAGCCCGGAATCCGGCTCGAACAGCCGATGCCCGACACGAACGCGATGTCGTGCGGCGCGCGGCCAATGCTGGCCAGGGCGCGATAGATCGCCTGGACGACGCCGTAGTCGCCGCAGCCCGGGCACCAGATCGGTTTCAGCTCGGATTTGAAGTCTTTCGCCTGATACACCGCCGCCTCCTGCCTTCTGCCTTCTGCCTTCTGCCTTCTGCCGTCTGCCGTCTGCCGTCGCTCAGTCGATCGCCGTTTCGAGTTCGGGCACGCGCGAACGCTGCAGTTGCTGCGCGAGCCCCGCGAGCTGTTCGGCGATCTCGGCGGGTGTGAACGGGTTGGCGCCGCTGCGCGCCAATGACACGACCCCGGCCGGCATGGTGACGAACATCCGCAGCAGCCGATAGAGCTGGCCCTGGTGCGACTGCTCCACGACCAGCCCGGTTCGCACCGACCCGAAGAAGTCGTCGTAGGCGGGCTGCGGAACGGGATACAGCAGCGTCGGGATCAGCAGCTTGGCGTGGACCCCGAGCCGCTCGGCGCGGTCGAGGGCCTCCCGCGCGATACCCGCGATGCTCCCCCACGCCACGAGGCCGATCGGCGCGTCGGGGTCGCCCACGATCGTGACGGCACCGCGCCATCCCATCAGCGGATCGAGC
>JANOJK010000105.1:0-4177 GCA_031408165.1 Acidobacteriota bacterium
CAACCGCTGGCTGCCGGATGTCCGGGAGGTCGAGCGGCTGATCACGCCCGCGACGCGCGCGCTCGTCGTGATCGATCCCAACAATCCGACCGGCGCCACGTATCCCGACGATGTGCGCCGGGGGCTGATCGAAATCGCGGACAGGCACAACATCCCGCTCCTGGCCGACGAGGTGTACGGCGACCTCGCCTACGAGGGGCCGATCCCGCCGATGGCGAGCCTCTACCCCGACGCGCCAATCATCTCCTTCTCGTCGCTGTCGAAGGCGTATCTGGCGCCGGGCTGGCGCGCCGGCTGGATGGCCGTGGGCCGCACTCCCCGGCTCGACGAGGTGCTGGGCGGCGTGAAGAAGCTGGCGGACGGGCGGCTCTGCTCGACCGGCCCGGTGGAACACGCAATCCCCGCGGCGCTCAACGGCGACCGTTCGCATGAAGCGAGCTTCCGCGTCGCACTCCGCGAGCGGGCCGCTGTGACCGTGACGCGGCTCAACGCGATTGAGGGGATCCACACGGTTGCGCCGGCGGCGGCGTTCTACGCCATGCCGCGAGTCTCGCTGCCGCCGGGCGTCACCGACGAGCATTACGTGCTGGCGCTGCTTCGCGAGACCGGCGTCCTGTGCGTCTACGGCTCCGGCTTCGGCACGAAGCCCGAGGACGGCTTCTTCCGCGTGGTGTTCCTGGCAGACCCCGCGGAGTTGTCGGACATCTACGACCTCGTCGGTGCGTTTACCGGCGACTTTCTCTCGCGCGGCGGTCCTGTCCCGAACAAGCGACGCGAGGCGAAGGACCGGTGACGACCTCCAGCTCCGACGAGTCGCGCGCCCTCATCCGCTATGCCATCGCGATGACCGCGATCGCGGGGATCCTGTTGTGGTCCGCGTACCTCGTTCGCCACATCCTGCTCATCATCTATATCAGCGGAATCTTCGCCATCGGCTTCAGTCCGATTGTCCGCATCATCGAGCGACAGAAGCTGCTGCCGATCGGATCGACGCGGTTTCCGCGGTGGCTCGCCATCCTGATTCTGTATCTGGCGATCCTGGGGACGGTCGCGCTCGTGCTGTTTCTCGCGTTCCCCCCGCTCGTGCGGCAGGGGCGCGACCTCTGGGAAAAACTCCCGGACATGTTCGAACGCGGGCAGCAGTTCCTTCTCAGCAAGGGGTGGCTCGAGGAGCACGTTTCGATGAGCGAGGCGGTCAAGCGCGCGCCGGGCCCCGGCGGTGACGCGGTGGGCAAGGTGTTCGGCGCCATCGCGGGCGTCGCCGGCGGCATCTTCGGCTTCGTCACGATCCTGATGCTGACCTTTTATTTCCTCGTGGACTCGACGGGCCTGCGCGCGTCGATGCTCCGGCTCTTCCCCCGCAACCAGCGGAGCCGGGTGGACGCCGCGAGCCGCGAAGTCACGATCAAAGTCAGCGCCTGGCTTGGCGGGCAACTGGTGCTCGCGGCCGTGATTGGGAGTACGTCCGCCGCCGGCCTGTGGGCGCTGGGCGTCCCTTTCTTCTACGTGCTCGCGCTCATCTCCGCGATCGGGGAGATGATTCCCGTGGTGGGTCCGCTCCTGTCGGCGATCCCCGCGATTGCCATCGCCTCGACCGTCTCGATGAAAACGATGCTCTTCGTGGTGATTTTCTTCGTCCTGCAGCAGCAGCTGGAGAACCACATCCTGGTGCCGAAGGTCATGTCGCGCCAGGTGGGGGTGAGCGCCGTGACCGTCATCGTGGCGCTGTTGATCGGCGGAAGCCTGCTGGGGATCCTCGGGGCGATCCTCGCGGTGCCGACTGCCGCCATCCTCCAGGTGGTTGCGGCGGAGCTGATGTCCGACGACGACCTCAAGACATGAAGAACAGGATGCCGATCCACGGCAGGATGGCGACGACCAGGTAGAACCCCGTCAGCGCGGCGACGACGCGGTGGACGGAAGACAGGTGCAAGGCGATCCCGAACGCCCCCGCCACGGCCTTGGTCATCGCCAGCCCGGGCCCATGTCCCATGGTCTCCATCACCCAGGCGACGAGCGGGTTCCCTTCTATCCGCGGACCGTACACGCTGACGCCCACATATGTGAGCACCCCGTCACACGCCTGTGCGATGAGGAAGAGAACTACCGCGACATTGCCCGCTTTCGAGCCCACAGCGGTGGTGCAATCAACTGCGATGCCAACGCCCGGCGGTCTATACTGCCCTGTTATGCGCACAGACCCGCTTGCGTACCTGGGAAAAGAGCTCGAGGCACTGAAGGAACAGAAGCTCTACCGTCACCTGCGCATCCTCGAGGACGAACAGAAAGCGCACACGACGGTCGACCACACATCGGTCGTCAATCTCTCCTCCAACAATTACCTCGGGCTGACAACGCACCCGAAGCTGCGCGCGGCGGCGCTGAAGGCGATCGAAGACTACGGCGTCGGCACCGGGTCGGTGCGGACGATCGCCGGCACCATGGACATACACATGGAGCTCGAGAAGAAGCTCGCCGAGTTCAAGCAGGTCGAGAAGGTCGTGGTGTTCCAGAGCGGGTTCGCGGCGAATGCCGGGACCGTCTCAGCCATCTTCGGCAAGGAAGACGTCGTCATCTCCGACGAGCTGAATCACGCGAGCATCATCGACGGCTGCCGTCTCAGCCGCGCGGCGATCAAGGTCTTCCCGCACAAGGACGTCGATGCGGCGCGAAAGATCATCAAGGATCTCCCGGCCGGCCAGCGCAAGCTGCTCATCACCGATGGCGTCTTCAGCATGGATGGAGACCTGGGCCCCTTACCCGGTCTCTGCGAGCTGGCCGAGGAAACCGGCTGCATCATGATGGTGGACGACGCGCATGCGAGCGGCGTGTTCGGGAAGAACGGGCGCGGCACCATCGACCATTTCGGCATGCACGGCCGCGTGGACATCCAGGTGGGGACGCTGTCGAAGGCGGTCGGTGTGCTGGGCGGCTACGTGGCGGGACGCGCCGACCTCATCGACTTCCTGTACCACCGCGCGCGACCCTTCCTGTTTTCGACCTCCCATCCGCCGTCCGTCGTCATGGCCTGCATGGCCGCGCTGGACGTGCTGATGGACGAGCCGGAGATCATTGAACGCTTGTGGGAGAACACTCGTTTCTTCAAGGAGGGGCTGCACCGGCTCGGGTTCAACACCGGCCTGAGCGAGAGCCCGATCACCCCGGTTTTCGCGGGCGAGGGGGCCAAGGCGATGCTGCTGTCAGACAAGCTGTTCGCGCGGGGCGTGTTCGCCCAGGGAATCGCCTTCCCCACTGTGGCGCGGGACAAGGCGCGGGTCCGCACGATCGTGACGGCGACCCACACGCGCGAGGATCTGCAATTCGCGCTCGATGCCTTCGCCGTCGTCGGCCGGGAGATTGGCCTCATCTAGACAGCTTCTGAAGCACATGTCCCTACGAATGAAGCGAGTTTTGGCGTTCTTCACTCGCCGGTTTGGGGCGGAGCTTCGTTAGTGGCGAAAACCCGCGCCGCCGGACCCCCGGGTCCTCACTGGTTCGACGCATGGACGAGGGACATCGCCCGCGACGTCACCGCGGAGGACCTGCAGCGGCTGTTCACGCACGACACGCGCGACGCCTACAGGTTCTTTTCGCGCGGGCTCGACGAAGATCGGCTCGCCAGCGAGAGCTGGTGGCGGCGCCTGCTGCTGCGTATCCGCCAGGTTTTCGTCGCGTTCACACTCAAACTGTCACCGGCCCGCCGCTCGCTGTACCTGATCTCCCTCGTCGTCGCGCTGATCGGCGTCCTGAAGCTGTATCGCGGGTGGTCCATCATCAGCGTGCCGTTCGGCACGCCGTTCTTCAACGTCGCGATCTTCGCACCCCAATGGGCGGACGGCACCCTCGCCCTTCTCGTCAGCATCGTCCTCATCAATCTGCTGGTGCTGCTGGAGGTGGCGGACCGGCTCTCGCTCAAGGGGGAGCTCGAGGTCGCGCGCGAGATCCAGCTGGCGATGCTGCCCACCGGAACCTACACGGCCGGCGACGCCGAGATCTGCGGGATCACCCGCCCGGCGAACACCGTCGGCGGGGACTTCTACGACGTGCTCCCGCTCATCGACGATCCCGAGGGGCGCGTGATCATCACGATCGGCGACGTCGCCGGCAAGGGGAGTCCCGCGGCGCTGCTCATGGCGTTACTGCTGGCCGTGCTGCGCACCCTCGTGGACGAAAAGCT
>JANOJK010000124.1:0-4352 GCA_031408165.1 Acidobacteriota bacterium
CGGGGTGTCGCGCTCAGCGTCCGCCGCGGCCGGCAGGCGCGCCTTGACGGTGAGGAGCGTGGTGCCGCCCGGGCCCGGAGGCGGCGTAACCCAGCTTCCAGCTTCCAGCTGCCAGCTCAGTTCGGGCGGTGGTTCTTTGGAATCACCGCCCTTTCTACGTACGGCCCCCGGTATTAGAGTTGAGGCGAGCGAGTCATGGAACTGCTGAAGAAGTCCGAGATTCGGAAAAACCCCGCGGTGGTCGAGGGCTACCGCCCGGACGACGAGGATGCGTTCCAGCGGATCCGGTGTCCGCTGTGTCACTGGCGGCCGTCGCCATCGAGCGCATGGTGCTGTGTCGCGGATCGCACGCCCGAGCCGCCGTTCGAATGGTGCGGCACGGAGTGGAACACCTTCACGACGGGGGCCCGCTGTCCCGGCTGCCAGCATCAGTGGCGCTGGACCTCGTGCCTCCGCTGCGCCGGCTGGTCGCTGCACGACGACTGGTACGAATGCGGCTGAATCGGCGCGGCTCGACCCACTGAGGACTTCGACCACATGAGCGACGACCGGACGCTTCTTCAGCACTTCCTCGCCGCCATCGCCTATCGGACGCAGAAGGCCCTGCGCGACGCGACACCGGCCTATCCCGCGTTCTCCGCCGGCCACCAGGCGCGCACGCCGGTCGAGATCCTGCGGCACATGACCAGCGTCCTCGGGTACGCGCGGACCTTCTTCGTCGGCGGGACGTACCCCTTCCATCCCGAGCCCCTGCCGTCGTTCGCCGATGAAATCGCCCGGTTCCACGCCGTGCTCCAGGACTTCGGCCGTCACCTCGCGGCCGGCACGCCGCTGCGCGAGATCTCGACCAAGCAGCTGCTCCAGGGTCCGCTGTCGGATGTCATGACGCACGTCGGCCAGCTCGCGCTGCTTCGCCGGCTCGCGGCGGCGCCGGTCGCGCCGGAGAACTTCATCTACGCCGAGATTCAGCACGACCGCCTGGGCGCGGAACAGGCGCTGCCCGCCCGCCCGGACGAGCACTGGCCCGAGCGGCCGCGCGATCCGGCCGTCCCCGAGACGCAGGGATGAGGGAAGCAGCCGTCACGAGTGGCGGAGCGCGAAAGTGGGATCCACGCCTGCACCAGCAGCATCATCGTCGCGTCGATCGCCGAGGACTCCCCCGCGCGCAGCGTGAAAGTGACGTCCGACACAGCCCGGATTGCCCCGAACCACTTCGTCAGTGACTTCGCGCCAAGCATCGTTGCCCCTCCCCGGCGGGGTTGCAGGACAGGTCCCATGCCGCAGGGACTGTCCTCTTTGGCGTCGCACGGGATGATCCCGCGACCTGCGGGCTCGTGCTCGGGGTCGTGCTTGGCGGTGGTCGCGATCGCGGGCTAGCTGCCGGCGCGGCGTGCCGTCCTGGCGTACCCCATGCGATCCTGCGACAGGGATGACGACTCTCCGTTATCCTGAGGTCATGATTACCGGCCGCAGGTGGAAGGCCATCACCTTCACCGTGCTCGGCTGCTGCCTGGTGGGCGCGGCGGTGGCGCTGAACGTCAGCTGGCTGGTGCTGAACTGGCGCGAGGGGATGGTGATCGTCTTCGGGACGATCTTCTTCCTGGTCATCATCACCCTGGGTGTCATCAACACGATCTTCCTGGTGCGCGAGATCCGGCGGAACGAGCAGCACGACTCGTTCATCAACGCCGTCACCCACGAGCTCAAGACCCCCGTCGCGTCGATTCGGCTGTATCTGCAGACGCTGCAATCGCGCGAGCTCGACGACGCCAAACGGCGCGACTTCTACCGCATCATGCTGGAGGACAGCGACCGCCTGCTCCACACCATCGACCAGGTGCTGCGCGCGGGCGCCACGGGATCCATCCTGCACCGGCGCGCCAAGGTGCGGCTCGACCTCGGGCAGATTGCGCGCGAGTGCGTGGAGCTCGCGCGGACCCGCTTCCATCTCGGCGCGGAAGCCCTCGAATACGTGGAGCACACCACCAACGCGGTCGTGCTGGGCGACAGCGAAGAGCTGAAGGCCGCCGTCTGGAACCTGCTCGACAATGCGGTCAAGTACTCGCGGGGAGAGGTCAGGATCCTCGTCGAGGTGGACTCGCTCCATGACCACCGGGTCGCGGTGCGGGTCACCGACAACGGCGTGGGGATTTCGCCGGCGGAGCTCAAGCGCATCTTCAAGCGCTTCTACCGGGTTCCGGCGAGCCTGGCCGTGCGCAGCAAGGGCAGCGGCCTCGGGCTCTTCATCGTCCGCTCCGTCGCGAAGAAGCACGGTGGCAAGGCGTTCGCCCAGAGCGCCGGCGAGGGCCAGGGCAGCACCTTCACATTGCAGCTCCCGTCCGCGCCGGCGTCCGCCTGATGGGCCCCCGCATGGCGCAACGCGTTCTGATTGTCGAAGACGAGCAGCACCTGGCCGAAGGGCTGCGCTTCAACCTCGAAGCGGAGGGCTTCGACGCCGAAGTGCAGGACAACGGAGACCGCGCGCTGGCGCGGCTGCTCGACCCGGCGGCGCACTTCGATCTCGTGGTGCTCGACGTCATGTTGCCGGGCAAGGACGGGTTCGCGGTCGTCCGCGAGCTCCGCCAGCGGAAGCATTTCGTGCCCGTCCTGATGCTGACCGCGCGCGGACGCCCCGAAGACGTGCTGAACGGCTTTGCCGCCGGCGCCGACGATTACCTGGCGAAACCCGCGGAGCTGGCGATTCTGCTCGCGCGAATCGGTGGGTTGCTGCGCCGCAGCTCCTGGTCGCAGCAGGGGTCGGCGGCGCCGGAGCCCAGGCCCGAGCCGCAGCACGACCGGTTCACCTTCAGCGGCCGGACCATCGACTTTGATACCCTCGAACTGTCGGTCGCAGATCGCGTGCTTCGGCTGACGCTGATGGAGGCCAATCTGCTACGGTATCTGGTCGAGCATGAAGGGAAGGCCATCTCCAGAAAGGCGATGCTCGAGCACGTGTGGGGGCTTCACGAGGACACCGACACCCGCGCCATCGATAACTTCATCGTGCGGCTGCGACGCTACATCGAGATCGAACCAGGCAAGCCGAAGCACCTGATTACGGTCCGCGGCGTCGGTTACCGCTTCAGAGCGAGCCCGGACAAATGACGATGTGGCTTCTCGTTCTTGCCCTCGCGGCCGGCCAGCAGCCGGCGGGTCTCTCGGGCATCGTGACCGACGTCACCGGGGCGGTCGTGTCCGGCGCGATGGTGACCGTCACGTTCGGCGAGACGCGGCAGGCGCTCGTCTCCGCCGATGACGGCACGTGGACGGCGCGGGTGCCGGACGGGCAGCCCTCGGCGGTCATCCGCGTCGCCGCGGCGGGATTCGCGTCGACCGAACGCACCGTCACGCTCCCGGCGCCCTCGGTGCGCGTGGAGCTCCGGCCCCAGGGGATCGCAGAGTCCGTGACGGTCTCCGCCGACACGTCCACAGCGAGGCTGGCGGTCGAAAGCAGCGTGACCTCGATCGATCGATCGGCGATCGCCGCGGCGCCCGCATTGCGCCTCGACGATCAGCTCCGCTCGGTCCCCGGGTTCAGTCTCTTCCGCCGCACATCGTCGGCGGTGGCCAACCCCACTACGCAGGGGGTCACCCTGCGCGGCCTCTCTGCCTCCGGCGCGAGCCGCACGCTGGTCGTCGCGGATGACGTGCCGCTC
Organism: Acidobacteriota bacterium; assembly: GCA_031408165.1. Lineage (GTDB taxonomy): Bacteria > Acidobacteriota > Vicinamibacteria > Vicinamibacterales > 2-12-FULL-66-21 > JAICSD01. The sequence goes on from JANOJK010000124.1 coordinate 3,657, forward strand.
AACGACCCGTTCGGCGGCTGGGTTTACTGGGATCGCGTGCCCATGGCCGCGCTGCAGCGGGTGGACGTCATCCGCGGCGCCTCGGGTGACATCCATGGCAACGACGCGCTCGGCGGCGTGATCCGGCTGACGACGCGGACGACCCGCGGTGCGGAAGCGTGGCTCGACGGCGGCTCGCTCGGGACCGCCCGCGGCTCCGGCTACGGGGCGCTGTCGCGCGGCGGCTGGATCGCCGGAGCTTCGGCGGAAGCCATGACGACCGACGGCTACGGTGTCATCGCGCCGGAGGCGCGGGGCACGATTGACGTCGCCGCCGATTCGCGCAGCACGTCGGCGATGGGCTGGCTCGGCGGATCGCGCAACGCCTTTCAGGTCACCGTCCGCGGCGGCTATTTCGACGAGCGGCGCGGCAACGGCACGCCCGCGCAGGTGAACGCCACCGTCACGCGTTGGTCGGGCGCCAACGCACACGGCATCGTCGCCGGCGGCGTCTGGGACGCCCGCGGCGACGTGAGCGTGAACAACTACCGCCAGACCTTCTCCGCGGTGGCGGCGGGTCGCCTCACCGAACGCCTGACGGCCCTGCAGTGGGTGGGCTCGACCGGGGGAGGCGCCGGGATCAGCTGGCTCCGTCAGCTCTCACGCGCGCAGGTGTTGTTCGGCGCGACCAGCCGGCTCGCGCGCGCGGATCTCGAC
>JANOJK010000865.1:0-5325 GCA_031408165.1 Acidobacteriota bacterium
AGGGCGATGGCGGCGATGACGGTGTCGCCGGCGCCGGTGACGTCCGAGACCTCGCGCGCCTCCGCGGGCAGGTCGAACTCCCCGTCGGGCGCGAGCAGCCACATGCCGTGCTCGCCGCGCGTGATGAGGACGCTCTCGCACTGCGCGCGCTCGCGGAAGCGCTGCGCACCCGTGCGCGCCTCGGCGGCGTTGCGGATCCGCTGCAGCGTGACCGCCTCCGCCTCGTGGTGGTTCGGCGTGACGAGCGACGCCCCCGCGTAGAGATCGATGTGGGGGACCTTCGGGTCGACGAGCGACGGCACGCCCCGCGCCGCAGCCGCGTCGATCGCCGCCCGGGCCGTCGCGCGGGTGACCGCGCCCTTCTGGTAGTCGGAGAGCAGCACCACGTCGGCGCGGGACGCCGCCTCGCGGATCCGCCCCGTCAGCGCCGACTCGAGGTCCCCCTCCAGGGGACGATCGGACTCGTAGTCGATGCGCGCCACCTGCTGGTTCCTCGTCGTCACCACGCGGAGCTTCCGCGTCGTGCAGCGGTCGCGGTCGACGACGACCGCCGAGGTGCCGATGCCGACCCGCCGCAGGTCCGCCAGCAGGCGCGTGCCCTCCGGATCGTTGCCCACCACCCCCGCGATCTCCACGCGGGCGCCGAGCGCGGCGGCGTTGTGCGCGACGTTCGCGGCGCCGCCCAGCCGGAAGCTCTCGTGATCGAACTGCACGACGGGGACGGGGGCCTCGGGTGAAATGCGGTCGACGCGGCCGATCACGAAGTGATCGAGCATCAGGTCGCCGACGATCAGGATGGCCCGGCCGCGGGCGCGGCCGAGCAGCGCACCGAGGTCAGTCGGCGCGGCGGGCATGGGGCATGGGGGCGGCAGCCGGCGCCGGGGCGCGCTCCGCGGCATACGGCAGCGTCACCAGGACGAGGAAGAGCATCAGGAACTCCGAGTCGCCGAAATTGTATTCGAACAGCCCCGCCGCCAGCATCGCCCCGATCCCGGCGAGCCCGGCGTTCGAGAGCGACGGAAACTCGGACCGCCGCCGCTTCAGGAAATCGCGGACGAGGCTGGCGATGAACCAGACCCAGACGGCGAGCGCCGGTAACCCGCGCTCCGCCGCGATCTGCAGCGGCACGTTGTGCAGGTGCGGATTCAGCTGGTTCACCGCGCTCTTGTCCCGGTAATGGGGATACACCTGGATCACCATGTCGGGCCCCACGCCCGTGAGGGGATCGTCCTTGATGATGTGCAGCCCCGAGCGCATCATCGCGACGCGGTCGGCGTTTGACGGATCCGTCAGGCTGAAGGTCGAGTACAGCCGCGCGGTGATCGCCGACGGCGCAAACGCCAGGAAGCAGCCGAGCGCGACCGGCAGCAGCGCCAGCAGACGAAAGTCCCGCAGCAGGAACAGCAGCCCGATGCCGACGCAGGCCCCGACCCAGGCGCTCCGCGTGAACGTGAAGAGCAGCGCGAGAACGAGCGCCGGCAGCACCAGCGCCGCCCAGGCGCGGTGGTGCTTCGCGAACATGACCCGTGAGACCGCCGCGCACGCTACGAGCATCAGCAGTCCGGAATACGTCATGTAGAGCCCGAGCGCCCCCTGCGGCCGCCGGCCGAGATGATCGAAGTTCAGGATCAGGTACTGGACGATCCCCCACGTGGCGCTCAGCGCCCCGATGCTGATGACCACGTCCACCGCCAGCAGCGCCCGCCGCCCGCGGAACAGCCGGTAGGTGAGCGGGATGATCAGCAGGAGGACGAGCTGCTTCGAATCGACCAGGCTGACGCGCGGGTCCACGGAGAAAACCGACGCGACGAGCGTGACTGCGCCGTAGACGGCGAGGGGCCAGAACATCCGCGGCACTTCCACCCGCTCTTTGTTCTTGAGGATCAGGCCGAGCCAGAGGATTGCGGCGAGGGTGAGAAAGATGTCGGCCACCGCGATCGACAGCTGCAGCGCCGCCGCGAACGCCAGCAGCGCGAGGCAGGCGGCGCGCTCGAGCGGCGCCGATGGCAGCGCCGGCATGGCGTCGAACCACCCGTCGTTCCAGGTCGCCGGCGTCGTGGCGTCAGACCTCATGACTCCTGGACCTTCCTGTCGCGTCCGTCCGTGCCACGGTCGCGTCCCTCGTCCGGCGTGGGCAACGCCTCGGCGGACTCGCCCTCGTCCTGGCGGAGGCGGCGGTCAGGGGGCCGCCTCAGCGCCTCCTCCCCGGCCACGATCACGCGCTGCGGCGTCAGCCGGGTGAGGCAGCGGAAGTCTCCGGGCCCGCAGATCCGCTGATCGCAGGGGCGGCACGCCAGATCCTCGACGGGAATCTCGACCGAGCGCGTCGGAATCGACGCGGGGCGCCAGGGGGCCGAGCGCGCCGCGAGCGTCGGCCCGTAGATGCCGACGACCGGTGTGTCCGTGGACGCGGCAATGTGCAGCGGCCCCGTGTCGCCGCCGACGAAGAGCCGGCTCCGGCCGACCAGCGCTCTGAGCTCCTGCAGATCGAACTCTCCTAGATCAATGATGCGCCCCGCGGAGGCCCCGAGCCGCGTCCGCGCGTCCGCCGCAATTCGTGACGCCGCCTCACGGTCCGACGGCCCCGAGCTCAAGACCAGCCGCCGGCGCGGGTTCCCCGCCGCGAGCGCGGCCGCGGTCTCCGCAAAAAACGGCTCCGGCCAGCGCCTGAACGGATTGCCCGCGCTCACGTGCAGGACCACCAGCTCCGCGTCTGCCGTGACGCCCGCCGCGGCCAGGCGGGTCGCCATCCGGGCGTCGGCGCCGGGCTCGAGCGCCATCTCGATCGGGTCCCGCGCCGGGTCCGCCGCCCCCTGCGTCCAGCCCGGGATCGCTTCGAGCAGATCCCACTGGTTCGCGACCGAGTGCCTGGGCCGAAGACCGCCCGGGCGGTGGACGAGGCGTGTATACATCCACCGCCGTCCCGTGATGTCGTACCCGACGCGCTCGCGCGCCGCGCTGGCCCAGGTCAGCCACGCGCTGCGCGGACCGCCGTGCAGGTCGAGCGCGAGATCGAACCGCTCACGCCGCAGGCGGCGCGCGAGCGCCAGGTCGTCGGCGATCCTCCGGGCGCCGCGCGTGCGCGGCGCGACGATCACCTCGTCGAGGTGCGGGTTGTACCGCACCACCGGCGCTGCCTCCCCCTCGACCAGGTACGCGATCCTCGCCTCCGGGTACGCCCGCCGCAGCGCGCGGATGAGCGGCGTCGTGAACATGACGTCGCCGATCAGCCGCAACCGGACCAGCAGGATCTTCGTGGTCCCTACTCGATCGTCGCTTCGTCGATGAGCATGACCGGGATGTCGTCCTTGATCGGATAGACACGCCGGCACTGCGGGCACTTCAACGCGGCGCCCCCCTTGACGAGCTCGACCTTGGTCTTGCAGTTGGGGCACGCCAGAATCTCGAGCAGTTCAGGATCGAGGGGCATATGACAGACTATTATAGTCAGCGGCCCCCAGAATGACCCTGCTGCCTTTCGTCCTTTGCCTGTCCCTCGTCACCCAGGCGCCCTCTACGCCGGGCCCCGAAGAGGCCACCTACTATTTCCTGCTCGGCCGCTACCTCGAAGGGGGCGGCAAGATCGACGAGGCCGTCGCGGCGCTTCGCAAGGCCATCGCGCTCGATCCGGCGAGCGCCGAGCCCCGCGCCGAGCTCGCGGGATTGTATGCCCGCCAGGACAAGACGTCCGATGCGCTGGCGGCCGCCGAGGACGCACTCGAGGTCGATCCCAGGAACCGGGAAGCCAACCGCATTCTCGGATCCCTGCTCGCGACCCTCGCGGAGCAGCGGCAGGCCGGGCGGCCGGGTGACCAAGTCGCCGGCTACCCGAAGCGGGCGATGGCGGCGCTCGAGATCGCGCGCGGGGACGGGACGGGCGATCTCTCCATCGACCTCGCGCTTGCGCGCCTCTATCTCGAGGCGGACCGCCCGACCGACGCCATCCCGCTCCTCCGCCGTATCGTCCTCGAACAGCCGCAGTATGCGGAAGGCTCCGTCCTGCTCGCCGACGCGCAGGAATCGGCGGGCGCCCCCGATGCGGCGGTCCAGACGCTCACGAATCTGCTCGACGATCAGCCGCAGTTCTTCCGCGGCCGCGTCCAGCTCGCCGAGCTGTACGAGCACCAGCGCCAGTGGCCGCAGGCCGCCGATACCTGGGAGTCAGTGCAGGCGCTCAATCCCCGGAACACCGAGGTCGCCGCGCGCCGCGCGACGGCGCTGATGAACGCCGGCCGCGGCGCGGATGCCCGCGGGGTCCTGACGACCGCGCTGAAGATCGCGCCCAACGATGTCCGGATGTCGTTCATGCTGGCGCAGGCGCAGCGCGACGCCGGAGATCTCGACGCGGCCGAGGCCACGGCGCGCGCGCTGCAGGCCTCGCATCCGGAAGACCTCCGCGGGACCTATCTCATGGCGCAGATGCTGGAGTCGCGCGGGCGGCACCAGGAGATCGTCGAGCTGCTGAGGCCCGAGATCGCGCGGCAGAAGGCCGCGAACGCGAAGGGGGGCCAGATCGCCCTGCTGCTCGGCAGCGAGGGGCTGGCGCTCCAGCAGCTTCGCCGTTACGACGAGGCGGTCGCCGTCTTCAAAGACGCGATCGCGCTCGCGCCGGAGGAGCCGATCCGCTACGTCCTCCTCATCCAGGGCTACAGCGCGGCCGGGCGCCACAAGGAGGCGCTCGAGGCGGCCGAGAGCGCCCGCGCCAGGTTTCCGCAGAACGGGACTGTTCTGTACCAGCTTGGCGCCGCGCTCGATCGCGGCGGCCGGCACGCGGAATCCGAGAAGATGTTCCGTGACGTCATCGCGCGCGATCCGCTCGATGCGGCCGCGCTCAATTACCTCGGTTACATGCTCGCCGAGCGTGGCACCTCCCTCGACGAGGCGGTGACCTTCATCCAGCGGGCGCTCACCATCGAGCCCGGCAACGCGTCGTTCCTCGACAGCCTCGGGTGGGCCTACGTGCAGCAGGGACAACTCGATCTGGCCGACCCCCCGCTGACCGCCGCCGCCGGGAAGATGCCGAGGAACTCCGTGATCCAGGATCATCTCGGCGACTTGCGGCAGAAGCAGAACCGCCCCGCCGAGGCGATTGCCGCCTGGCAGAACGCGCTGGCCGGCGACGGCGAGTCGCTCGATCGCGCCAGGGTGCAGAAGAAGATCGACGCGGCCCGTAAGGTGAAATGACGTGAGACGTTCCGTCGCGGGGTTGAGATGCTCGATGACGCCAGCTGCGCCGCCGGGATTGGCGCCTTCGCGGCCATTGCCGAGACACGATTCGTCGGCGTACACCGCGACGAGCGGCAAGGCATCGTCGACCGGGTCTCG
>JANOJK010000148.1:0-5138 GCA_031408165.1 Acidobacteriota bacterium
CGGACGAATGCGGTTGACGGCTCCCTCGAGCACTGCGGTTCGTAATTCCGAGGCGCTGCCGAGGCGGCCCTCTTTTTTCGCGCGCTCGTAGGCGAGGTCGAGGTACAGGAGCATGAAGATGCCGGTCTCGGCGTCGATCCCGAGCAGCGCAATCAGGCCGACCCAGACCGCGATGCTCATGTTGTAGCCGAGCAGATAAACGAACCAGATGGCGCCGATCGCGGAGAAGGGCACGGCGAGTACCACGATGAAGGTCTTCGTCAGCGACCGGGTGCTCAGGTACAACAGCAGGACGATGATGAAGGCGGTCAGGGGCACGACGAACATGAGCCGCTGCCGTACGCGCTGCATGGCTTCGTACTGGCCGCTCCAGAACATCGCGTAGCCGGCGGGGAGCTTGACGGAGGCGGCGACCACGCGCCGGGCTTCGTCCACGTAGCTGCCGGGATCGCGCCCGGCGATGTCCACGTAGACATAGCCGGTCAGCAATCCGCCCTCGTTGCGGATCATGGACGGCCCGGAGACCGTTTGAATGGTGGCCAGCTCCGCCACCGGGATTTGCCGTTCGCCCCCGGCGGGGACCATGACGCGCCGCAGCGCGCCGATGTCGTCGCGGAAATCCCTCATGTAGCGCACGTTGACCGGGTAGCGCTCGCGGCCGGCGATCGCGGTCGTGACGTTCTCGCCGCCGATCGCATTCTGCACCGCGGACTGCGCGGCCTCGAGACTCACCCCGTAGCGCGCGAGCTCGTCGCGGTTCCACTGGACATCCAGGAAGTAGCCGCCGCCCGCGCGTTCGGAAAACACGTTCCGCGTGCCCGCCACGCGGGGGAGCACGGCCTCGATATCGGTGCCGATGCGCTCGATTTCCGCGAGATCCGCGCCGCTGATCTTGATGCCGATCGGCGTGCGGATGCCGGTCGTCAGCATGTCGATCCGGCCCTTGACGGGCATCGTCCACGCATTCGACAGGCCGGGGATCTGGAGCGCGGCGTTCAGTTCGGCGACGAGCTGCTCCTGCGAGATCGTGTCGGAGGTCACGCGGCGGAAGACCGGCTTCAGCCACTCGGGGGCCCAGGCCGAGTACCACGTGCCGGTCCGGCGCCATTGTGTCTTCGGTTTCAGGATGATGACGGTCTCGAGCATCGACAGCGGCGCCGGGTCGGTCGCCGTTTCCGCGCGGCCGGCCTTCCCGAACACGCGATCGACCTCGGGAAACTTCTTGATGATCCGGTCGGTCATCTGCAGCAGCTTCTGCGCTTCGCCGATGGAGACACCGGGCAGCGTCGACGGCATGTACAGGAGTGAGCCTTCGTTGAGCGGAGGCATGAATTCTGAGCCCAGACGCATGTAGACCGGCACCGTGGCGAGCAGGGCCGCACACGCCACGCCGATGACGAACCCTTTCCGGCGCAGCGCCCATCGCGCGGCCGGGCTGTAGAGGCGGATCAGCGTGCGGCTCACGGGATTGTCTTCCTCGCGGTGCACGGTCCCGACGAGCGCCCGGTTCGCAAGGGCGCGAAGCCATCGGGGCCGGAACCTGAACGCCTCCAGGCGCGTGAAAGCGAGCCGCAAGGCGGGGTCAAACGTAATCGCGAGCAGGGCGGCGACGGCGATGGCGAGCGTCTTCGTGTACGCCAGCGGCTTGAACAAGCGCCCTTCCTGAGCCTCGAGCGTCAGGATCGGCAGGAACGACACCGCCATCACCAGTAGCGCGAAGAAGCTCGGCGCCCCGACCTCCTTGACGGCGGCGACGATCACGTCGCGGTACTCGGTGCGCGATCCGGTCCGCTTCCACTCCTCGAGCTTCTTGTGTGTCTGCTCCACCACCACGATGGACGCGTCCACGAGCGCGCTGATGGCGATCGCGAGGCCGCCGAGAGACATGATGTTCGCGGTCAGCCCCATGGCACGGAACGGGATGAACGAAATCAGCAGGGCAATCGGGATCGTGATGATCGGGATGAGCGCGCTTGGCACGTGCCTGAGGAACAGCAGCACGACGAACGAGACCGTGAGCATCACCTCGATCAGCGTCCATCGGAGGTTCCCGATGGCGCTGTGAATCAGGTCGGAGCGGTCGTAAACGGTCCGGACCTCCACGCCCGCCGGGAGGCTTGGCCCCAGTTCCTCGAGCCTGGCTTTTACCCGGTCGATCACCTCGAGGGCGTGGCTCCCCTGCCGCATGATGACGATGCCGGAGACGGCCTCGCCCGTACCGTCGAGGTCGGAGACGCCGCGCCGCAGGTCGGGCCCCAGCACGACCTGGCCGACGTCCCTGATCCGGATCGGGGTACCCGATTCGCTCGCCACCAGGACGATGTTCTCCAGGTCTTTCGCCGACGACAGATACCCACGGCCGCGCACCATGTACTCCGTCCCGCCGAACTCGACGAGACGGCCGCCGGCCTCGATGTTGCCCCCGCGTACCGCCTCGACGACCTGCCGGATCGACAGCCGGTAATTGCGCAACCGGTTCGGATCGACGTTCACCTGGTACTGCTGGCGAAAACCGCCGACCGACGCGACTTCCGCTACGCCGGGCAGCGCCTTGAGGTAATACCGCAGATACCAGTCCTGGTACGAGCGCAGCTCGGCCAGGCTGTGCCGGCCGGAGGTATCGACCAGCGCGTACTGGTAGATCCATCCAAGGCCGGATGCGTCCGGTCCCAGCTCCGTTTCGGCGTCATCCGGGAGCTTCGGCAGGACGCTCGACAGGTACTCGAGCGTTCGGGATCGCGCCCAGTAGACGTCCGTACCGTCCTCGAAGATGACGTAGACGAACGAATACCCGAAATCGGAGAAGCCCCGGACCGCCTTGACCTTCGGCGCGCCGACCAGCGCCGCGACGATCGGGTAGGTCACCTGGTCCTCGACGATGTCCGGGCTTCGGTCCCAGCGGGAGTACACGATCACCTGCGTGTCGCTCAGGTCCGGGACGGCGTCGATCGGCACGCGAAGCATCGACCAGAAGCCGACCAGGCACAGCGCACCGACGACCATGAAGACGATGATGCGGTTGTGGGCGGAGAAGTCGATGATGCGATTGATCATGGTCCAGCCGCGTACTTCGCCGGGTCCGCGTCGAACCGCTCCTTGCACTGCCGCGAGCAGAAGTGGCGGGTGCGGCCCTGGCGGGCATCGGTCAGGCGGGCGGCCCCCGCGCGCAACGGATCCACGTCCATGCCACAGACAGGATCGCGCCCGGGTTCGCCGCGCCTGCCGGCGGCGGCGGCCTTCAGCCGGCTCTCGGAATCGACCAGGAAATTACCGGCCGTCACGACGCGTTCGCCCGGCATGAGACCGCGGAGGATCTGCACGCGATCGCCGAAGCGCCAGCCGGTTTCGACGGGACGCGGCTCGAAATAGCCATCTCCGAGATCCACGAACACGGTCGTCCGAAGGCCGGAATCGAGGACCGCGTCGGACGCTACCGTCAGGGCGGGCGGGAGGTTCAGCGGAAACTGGACGTCCACGAACATGTCGGGCCGAAGGGCGTAGTCGGGATTGTCCACCTCGATCCGGACCTTGAGCGTGCGGGTGGCCGGATCGAACTGCGGCAGGATCTCGCTGACGCGGCCGCGGAAGTCCCGCCCCTGCTGCGGAAGCGACACGCGCACGGTCTCGCCCGAGCGGATGAAGTTCGCTTCGTGCTGGAACATGTCCGCGAGGATCCAGACCCGGCTGAGGTCGGCGATCACAAAGAGTTCCTGGCCGCCTTCGACCCGCTGGCCCGACGACACGTTGCGCGTGAGGATGAACCCCGCGACGGGCGAGCGGATGTCGATCTCCTTCGTGGCTTGCCGCGTACGGGCGAGCTCGGCAACCTGGAGGTCGCTCATGCCGAGCGCCTGCAGCGAATCGGCCGCCCCCTGCACCTGCGCCCGCGTGGCGATGAGTTGCGTCTCAGCGGTCCCGGCGCGCCGGTCCAGCGCGTCGAGCGCGTAGAAGTACGACTGCTGCGCGGCGAGGAACTCGCGCGCGTAGAAGGTGGCCAGCGCTTCGTCGCGCCGGACGATGCTGCCGACAGAGTTCGAGTAGGTCTTGCGAATCCATCCATTCGTGAAGGAGTTGAGGCGGTAGATGCGCCGCTCGTCGGCGGTCACGCGCCCGAGGGTGCGCACGGTCTGGCTGCCGGCGGATTGCTCGGCCGCCTCCGAGCGCACGCCGATGAGCTGCTGCTTCTCGGCGTCGATGCGCACGGTGCCGGCCGGCAGATCGGTCCGTGCCGCCGCCTCTCCGGGACTTCCGTCCGCATAGACCGGCTCGAGCGGCATCCCGCAATCGGGGGCGATGCCCGCCGTGTCGGACCGGTATTCCGGGTGCATCGGATCGTGCCAGTACAAGACCTGCCGCTCCGGACGGCCGGCCAGCGTCGGCGGGGCGTTCAGGATTGCGCCGGCAGCGAACGCCGTCAGCAGGGAGAAAGTCAGAAGGGTCAGCTTCAGAGTTCGGGTCATCCTTACACACCCGTTCCCCGGCGCGCCGAGCACGCCGGGGAACGCGAAACAAGCGGTGACGTCTGGCGGCTACAAGACGACGAGCGGCCGCATCATGTCGTGCTCTTCGTGCTCGAGGATGTGGCAGTGCCACACGTACTCGTGTCCGCCCGTCCGTGGGCTGACGCCTGGACTGGCGGTCACGTTCGTCGTCGCACCCGTGGCCGCGTTGGTCACCGGGATGGTCGGATTCGCCGGCAGGTCGAACCGCATGAGCACGGTCGTGCACTCGCCCGGGAACATGGTGACCGTCTCCTTCCAGCCCATCTCGTTGGGCGCCGGCGGGATCGGGTTAGCCGTGAAGTTGGGGTTGATTCCCGTGTACTGCTTCACGTTGAATGGCTGCCTCGACACGATCTGCGCGTTCGTGAGATGGAAGTGGATCGGGTGCGCGTCTGCCGTGAGATTGAAGATCCGCCACACCTCCGTCGCGCCCGCGGCGGGCGTTTCAGTTGCCGGATCTCCGTACGCGAGCCCGAAGGCGCCCGGCGCCACGGCGACGTTCCCGCCGAGCAGTTGCGTCAGCCGCCCGAACTGGTCGAACGACTCGTTCAGGGTGAGGTCGCGCACGAATGCCCCGGCGGGGACGGTTCCCCATGGCGCGAGGACCGGCGGATCCAGCGGCGGCAGCGTCCAGGC
>JANOJK010000183.1:0-3178 GCA_031408165.1 Acidobacteriota bacterium
CTCGATGGGCTATCCGCTGAAGAACGAGGAGTTCGGCGGCGCCTTCATGTACACGCTGCCGGACAACGTGGTGTCGGTCGGGCTCGTCACCGGACTCGACTACCGCGACCCGATGTTCGATCCCTACGTCGCGTTCCAGCATATGAAACGGCATCCGCTGTTCGCGTCCGTGCTCGAAGGCGGCCAGTTGATCCGCTACGGCGCGAAGGCGTTGCCGGAGGGGGGCTGGTACACGATTCCGAAGACGTACGCGTCCGGCGCGCTGATCGCCGGGGATGCCGCCGGGTTCATGAATTCGTTGCGGCTCAAAGGTATCCACCTCGCGATGCGGACCGGCATGTTCGCGGCGGAGACGGCCTTCGACGCGATCCGCAACGGGGATACCTCAGAGGCCGCGCTGAAGGCATACGACGACCGCATCCAGGGTGGCGTCGTCCGCAAGGAGCTCTATCCCGTCCGCAACGTCCACCAGGCGTTCAGCTACGGGGCGCTGGCGGGCGTGGCGTTCACGGGACTCTCGCTGGTCACGCGCGGCTGGTGGCCCAAAGACCCGATGCCGGCGCACGCCGGATGGACGCGGATGCAGAAGCTTGCGGACTACTACAAGGACGCGCGGCCCGATCCCGACGCCACGATGAACCCGGTGAAGATCGATCGCCAGCTGACCTTCGATCGGCTCACGAACGTCCACTATTCCGGGACGCGCCATCCCGAGGACCAGCCGTCGCACCTCGTCGTCCACGACGCCACCGTGTGCGCGACGCGCTGCCGGGAGGAATTCGGCAACCCCTGCGTCCGATTCTGTCCGGCGAACGTCTACGAGATGGTCGACGCCGGCGACGGGACGAAGAAGCTGCAGATCAACGCGTCGAACTGCGTGCACTGCAAGACGTGCGACATCATGGACCCGTACCAGATCATCGACTGGGTGCCGCCCGAAGGCGGCGGCGGGCCTACCTACGAGGGCATGTAGATGTGGCGACGGGCGATTGGCGACTGACGATTGGGGACTGACGATCGACTGACCTCAGCACAGCACCGAAAGGCCGGGCTCATAGCCGCGATCGGTACGCCTCTGATTCGCGCGCTCGGGTTGACGTATCGCTGGCGCGTGGACGGCTTCTCCCATTACGAGTCGATCGTGGCGTCGGGCAAGCAGCCGATCTTCGCCTTCTGGCACGGGCGCATCCTGCCTGCCACCCTCTTCTGGAAGAACCGCGGCATCGTCGTCATCACCAGCCAGAACTTCGACGGCGAATGGATCGCCGGTATCATCCGGCGCTTCGGCTACGGCACCGCCCGCGGATCCTCGTCCCGCGGCGGCGCGCGCGCGCTGGTACAGTTGCGGCGACACCTCGCGGAGGGGCGTCCGGCGGCGTTCACGATCGACGGTCCGCGCGGCCCCGCCCGGGTCGCGCAGCCGGGCGCGGTCTTTCTGGCCGGCGCAACCGGTCATCCCATCCTCCCGTTTCATGTCGAAGCCGACCGGTTCTGGACGATGAACAGCTGGGATCGGACGCAGATCCCGAAGCCGTGGTCGCAGGTGCGCGTGGCCATCGGCGAGCCGATCTACGTGCCCGGCACGGCGGAGACTACGATCGAAGCGACGCGGGTCCGGCTGGAAAGTGTGCTGTGTATTCTGGAGGCAATGACCAGACAGTGCTTTTAATCTCGTCACCTCGATTTCAGGAACACACGACACCCCCCGGACACCCGGAGCGGCCCGAGCGGGCCGAAGTCTTCGATCAGGTGGCCGCGGCGTGGCGTGAGCGGGGGGGGCGCGTGGCGGCGCCCCGGCCGGCGACCCGGGAGGAACTGCTGCGGGTCCATGATGAGGCGCACGTCGCGGCCATCGAGGCGACCAACGGGCGCGCGGCGATGCTGGACCCCGATACCTTCACCTCGCCCGAGTCTTACGAGATTGCGCTGCTGGCCGCGGGCGCGGCGGTGCAGGCGGCGGAGCACGCGCTGGACACGCGGGAGACGGCGTTTGCGCTCGTGCGGCCGCCCGGGCACCATGCCGAGCGCGACCGGCCAATGGGTTTCTGCCTGTTCAACAACGTCGCCGTCGCCGCCGCCGCCGCGATCGCACGCGGCCTGTCGCGCGTGGCGGTCGTGGACATCGACGTGCACCACGGCAACGGGACGCAGTGGATGTTCTATGCGGATCCGACGGTCTTCTTCGTGTCGACGCATCAGTTCCCGTTCTATCCGGGGACCGGCGCGGCGGACGAGACCGGTACCGGGCCGGGGAAGGGCTTTACGTTCAACGTCCCTCTGCCGGCCGGCGCGACCGACGCGGACTATGCCGCCGCATATCGCACCATCGCGGGCGTGCTCGAAGAGTACGCGCCGGAGTTGCTCCTGGTCTCCGCCGGCTTCGACGCGCATGCCGACGATCCGCTCGCCTCGATGCGGATGTCGGCCGACGGCTACGCGGCGATCGTGAAGCGCCTGGCCGACACCGCCGCACGCGTGGGATGCCCGATGGCGCTCGTCACCGAGGGGGGCTACGACCTCGACGCCCTCCGCGCGTGCATCGACGCGACGCTCGATCGGCTCGGGCCTGCCGCGCCGTAGCCGCGCAGCGGCGAAGGCGGTAGAGATATAATTCGAGGATCGTGCCCGAGTACAAACCCCAGACCATCGAGAAGAAGTGGCGTGAGCGCTGGAAGGCGTCGCGCGCCTTCGAAGTCACCGAGGATCCCGACAAGCCGAAGTTCTACTGCCTCGAAATGTTCGCGTACCCGTCCGGGCACGCGCACGTCGGCCATGTCCGGAACTACATGATCGGCGACGTGGTCGCGCGCATGAAGCGGATGCGCGGCTTCAACGTCCTCCACCCCTTCGGATGGGACGCGTTCGGGCTGCCGGCGGAGAACGCCGCGATCAAGAACGGGACCCACCCGGAGACGTGGACGCTCGAGAACATCGAGCACATGAAAGGGCAGCTCCAGCGGCTGGGCATCAGCTACGCCTGGGAGCGCGAGATCGCCACCTGCCTGCCCGACTACTACAGGTGGAACCAGTGGATCTTCCTGAAGATGCTGGAGAAGGACCTCGCCTACCGCAAGCGCTCCAGCGTCAACTGGTGCCCGAGCTGCAACACGGTCCTCGCCAACGAACAGGTCGTGGACGGCGGCTGCTGGCGCTGCGGCACACCCGTCACGACGCGCGA
>JANOJK010000872.1:0-1737 GCA_031408165.1 Acidobacteriota bacterium
AGTCTATGATTATTATAAAAGATGGTGGGCCCAGAAGGACTTGAACCTTCGACCTGCCGATTATGAGTCGGATGCTCTAACCAACTGAGTCACGCGCACGACAGGGTGACGGTTGTTTGCCGGTCCGATCGGCCCTGCTACGGCCGGCCCAAGGGCCGGCCTCGCCTGACCTGTAGCCGCCTGATACCAGAAGAGCTCTGCGCCCTCCGCTTGTCGGCGCCCTCTGCGAGAGATCTTCTCTGTGCGTCTGCTCAGAAAATGTGTACTCAATGCGGTCGCGTGATCCGCGGCTTACAATGGCTGCATGCCGATTTTGCGAGCTCGTCTGATTTCCGCCGCGGCCCTGGCGGCCGCCCTGACCGCGGGCTGCGGACGGACCGAGCCGGCCCAGCCGCAGCCGGCGGCGCCGGCCGCCTCGCAGCCGGCCAGTCCAGGCGCGCTGCCTCCTCCCGCGGTGCCGCTCGCCTCCCTGCCGAAGATTGACGGCACCGCCATCCTGCAGACCACCAAGGTGATGTCCTCCAACAAGTTCCAGGGGCGCGCGCCCGGCACGATTGGCGAAGAGCTCACGGCCGCGTATCTCGAAACACAGTTCAAGGATATCGGCCTCACCCCCGGAAACCCAGATGGCACCTACATCCAGAAAGTCCCGCTCGTGGGGATCACCGGCTCCGAAACCGGGCCGCTGACCTTTGCGAAGGGCTCGCAGACGCTCCCGCTGAAGTGGAAGGACGAAGTCGTCGCCTGGTCCAGGCACGTCGCGACCGCCGCCTCGATAGCGGACTCCGACGTCGTGTTCGCCGGCTACGGCGTCGACGCGCCCGAGTTCAACTGGAACGACTTCAAGGATGCCGACGTCAAGGGCAAGACGATCGTCGTGCTCGTCAACGATCCGCCGGCGCCCGATCCCGCCAACGCGTCGGTACTGGATCCGAAGACGTTCGGCGGCAAGGCGATGACCTATTACGGCCGCTGGACCTACAAGTTCGAGCAGGGGGCGCGCAAGGGGGCCGCGGCGGTGCTGATCGTGCACGAGACCGGCCCGGCGGGATACCCGTTCTCCGTCGTGCAGGGGAACCTCAACGAGAAATTCGACCTGGTGGCGCCCGACAAGAACATGGGCCGGGCGAACATCGAGGGCTGGATCACCCTGGATGCCGCAAAGAAGCTCTTCGCGATGGGCGGCCACGATTACGACGCGCTCAAGAAGCAGGCGCTCACGCGGGAGTTCAAGCCGGTGCCCCTCGGTATGAAGGCCTCGATGGCGGTCGCGAACAAACTGCGCACGATCGACTCTCGCAACGTGGTGGCCAAGCTCGAGGGCAGCGACCCGGCGCTCAAGGACGAGTACGTCGTGTACTCCGCGCACTGGGATCACCTGGGCGTCGGCGCGCCGGTGAACGGCGACGTGATTTACAACGGCGCCCTGGACAACGCCACCGGAGTGGCCACGGTGCTCGAGATTGCGAAGGCGCTCAAGCAGGCGCAGCCCAAGCCGAAGCGTTCGTTCCTCTTCCTGATGGTGACCGCCGAGGAAAAAGGGCTCCTCGGCTCCGAGTACTACTCGGTCAACCCTCTGTATCCGCTCGCGAAGACCGTCGCCAACATCAACATCGACGGCGTCAACCAGTGGGGGCGCACGAAGGACATTTCCGTCGTCGGTCTCGGGGCCTCCGAGCTGGACGACTACCTGCTTCAGGCCGCCCAGGAACAGGGCCGCACGATCACGGCCGACCC
>JANOJK010000391.1:0-1655 GCA_031408165.1 Acidobacteriota bacterium
TATACTTTATCAACATGCTGACCAGGTTATGATGAATGATGCGCCGGTAATTCCTTTGTGGTATGACAAAGTGGTGAGCTGACCTGCAGCACGTCGCCGGACACCTGCTTCAGGCGTTGGGCGATCGCCCACCCGTGCAGGGGCCCGAGCGCGACGATCTTGAGCAACAGCAGGTCGAGCGTGCCCTGCACCAGATCAGATGGTCTGCTCATACACCTCGGTTACCGAGGTTATAACACGAGACCGATGCTTCGCGGGTTGCGGTATCGAGCAGCAGGAGATCGACCTCCAGCCTCTTGACACCATCGAACGCCCCGAGACGACGCGATGCGGACACGTACCTCAGCGCTGTTGAATGTCCGGGTTCAACAAGCCCTTGATGTCGAGGATCGGCGTACCATCCACGGCTTCGAGGCTTTGGACGAGCACGCGCGCGCCGTCGATGGCGGCGACGGTGACCTGGTGCAGCCCGAGCGGATTGGGGCGGTGCGGCGACCGTGTCGTGAACACACCGGCCACGGGCCGTGACGGATCGCCGCGCGGGTGATTGCGCAGGATGTCGCGCTGCGCGCGATCGAGCCAGGTGATCACGATCACTTCGTCGCCGGCCTTCAGACCTTCGAGCGCGACGGCGAAGTCCGGGTCGATCACCAGGCATGCGTCAGGCGCGCCTTCGTCAGCCTGTCGAGGCGCCTCGGCGAGGTCGGTCAAACGGGATTCAACCTTGCCAATTGGCCGGAGCGCGATTGTGGTCATACGAAAGGGTAGCCCAGAAGCAAGCGGGTTCCTGCTCGCGATCTTCGCGACCTAGCGGCGTTCCCCGGCAACCGGCTCGAGGCGCTCGCGGGCGATAAGCGCGGACAACACAGCATTCGGGTCAAGGATCGATTCCGCATCCGCTTCCTCTGGCACGACGGCGACGCCGACGATGTGGAGATCGTGGACTCTGCTCCCCTCCATCGCCTATTTCAACGCCTTCGAATAGAACAGATCGTGGTTCCCCGGCGGCTCGAGGCCCGCGCGGCGGATCGACAGGGCGATCTGCGCCCAGTGGCGCGTCTCGTGGATCAGGCAGTGGAAGAGCAGCTTACGCGGCGTCAGCACGAAATCGCCGCTCTGCACGGTGTAGGTCCGCGGCTCGTCGGCCACGTCCTCGTCGAGCTCCGAGGTGAACTGATCCAGCTCGCGGCGGACCGACGCACCGTAGTCGAAGAGCGGCGGCGCGTGGCGGCCGCTCAGGCCGGTCTTGTCGTCGGGCGTCGTGTGCTGCAGGCGCTGCAGGTGGCGGCGCTCCACGAGGAAGATGTGGTCGACGAGCGCGCCGACGGTCGGGTAACGGCCGCCGGGCTGCACCTCGATTTCCAGCGCCTCGGGGTGCGCCGCGAACCACGCGCGCCACTTGTCACGCTCTTCCTGCGTGTAGCGGACCAGTTCGTCGAACTCCAGTTTCATTCCCTGCTCGATCAGTCCGCGACCGCGACGGCCAACGGCAGCCCCACGAAGACCACGAAGACCACAAAGTCCTTCATGATCTTCGTGATCTTGGTGATCCTGGTGACCTTGGTGACGAAGACGTGGTCCGTCACTTGAGAATGTCCGAGGCCTGGACCACCGTGATCGCCCCGAGGTTCATCGCCTTGACTCCGGGCTCGATG
>JANOJK010000400.1:0-4261 GCA_031408165.1 Acidobacteriota bacterium
GCCGTCCGCTCCGGCGACCGCGATTGCGAGCGTGACGCCGAGCAGGCGGAGGACTGTCATGTTCGCGGTTGGGCCACGGGCTGCGTCGCGAGGCTCACGACCACGCCCACGATGACCACGACGATGACACCGAGGGGGTTGTGCCAGAGGAACGAGACCCCCTTCGTCGCCGGATGGAAGGCGAAGGCGACCACCGTCGCGATTCCGACCAGGAGGCCGACGAACGCGCCGGTGCCGGTGGCGCGCCTGTAGGCCAGCGCCAGCACGAAGACGCCGAGCAGCGATCCGTAGAAGATGGAGCCAAACCTGTTGACGACCTCGATGAGCGATCCGAGGCCGACCGCCACGCTGGCGACGCCGCAGGCCACCAGGCCCCAGGCGAGCGTCGCAAGCTTGGATACGTTCAGGTAGTGCGCGTCGGACGCGACGGGCTTCAGGAGCCGCCTGTAGATGTCGATCACGGTGGAGGTCGCGAGGGAGTTCAGCTCCGCCGCGATGCTCGACATCGCCGCGGCGAAGATGGCCGCGATCATCAGTCCGACGAGCCCGATCGGCATGTGCGTGGTCACGAACGTCGGGAACACGTAGTTGACGTCGGCTGACGGCGTGTCGCCCGTGACCCCCTTGTACTTCTCGTCCCCGGTGACCTCGTAGACCAGCGCGGCGGCGCGGAGGCGGATGCTCTTAGTCGATTCGGACGCGGCCCGGAACGCGGCCTTCGCCGCCGGCTTCTCCGCCTCGCCTGCATCCGCCATCGCCGACGCGGCGCTGCGGCGCGCCTCGAACTGCGCCGCGAACTCCCGCTCGAGCGACTGGTAGTCGGCGGACCGGGGGCTTTCCCGGATCTGCTTCGCGTGCTCCGGGTTGAACAGCATCGGGGGCTGAACGAACAGGTAGAAGGCGAACATCAGCACTCCCGTGAGCAGCACCAGCGCCTGCAGCGGGACCTTGAAGAACGCGCTCATCAGCAGCGACTGCCGCCCCTCGTTGACCGACTTCGCGGTCAGGTAACGCTGCACCTGGCTCTGATCGCATCCGAAGTACGACAGCATCAGGAACAGCCCGCCGAGGAGCCCCGACCAGAAGGTGTAGGTCTGGCGCCACTCGAACTGGAAATCCACCGGGTTCAGCCGGCCGGCCGCGCCGGCGACGCGCAACGCGTCGGTGAAGCCGACCTCCTGCGGCAGCCCGAAGATCAGCACGCCCACCGCGGCGAACAGCCCGGCGACGATGACGGCCATCTGCTTCACGTCGGTCCAGGTCACGGCCTGCACGCCGCCGACCATCGTGTAGAGGACCGTCGGCAGGCCGATCGCCAGGATGGTGAGGGTGAGGTTCCACCCGAGGATGATGGACAGGATCACGGCCGGCGCCGCGACGATCACTCCGCACGACAACCCGCGCGAGCAGAGGAACAGGATGCTGGCGAGCGTCCGGGTCTTCACGTCGAACCGCCGCTCGAGATACTCGTACGCGGTGAACACTTTCGCGCGGTAGAAGAAGGGCACCAGGGTGACCGACAAAATGATCATCGCGATCGGCAGGCCGAAGTAGAACTGGATGAACCGCATCCCGTCCGCATAGCCCTGTCCGGTCGTGCCCACGAGCGTGATCGCGCTCAGCTGCGTCGCCATGACGGAGAGGCCCACCGCCCACCACGGCAGGCTGCGGTTCGCGAGAAAGTAGCCTTCCACCTCGCTGGTGTTGGTCGAGCGCTTCAGCCCGTCGTAGACAATCCACACGAGGTAGACCACGACGACGGCCCAGTCAAGTAAGCGCATGGCAGGCTGGAATCAACTCGAGAAGACGCGACCGATCCACCAGAGGAGGGTGATCGTCGCGATGTGGCAGATGACGACCAGCGCGTACGTGCGGCCCATCGGCGGATCGTGCTCGGGTGGGGGGGAAGATTCGGCCGTCACCGCCGAGCAGTATAGCTTCAAGCGGAGAGAGTACGAGGATCAGGCGATGGGAGAGCCGAGGCCGTTATCGACGCGGTAGGCGGGGCCGCGCGGTCGCGAGGCGCGCGAGGGAGCGGCGGCGGGCGACGGCACGGGGCGCGGCGAAGCCTGAGGTCCGGTGATGGCGTCCGACGCCGGGGCCGGGCGAGCCACCACCGGCGTACCTTGCCGGCAGGCGCCGACGAAAAAGAGCCCCACTACGCCTAGTACGAGCGCCAGTCCGGTCATCCATGCCGGGCAATAGTGGCAAGCGTTTACTCGCGTCGTGCTCACGCACTGGCAAGTGCAATCGTAACGCCAGAACGGATCTCAGCTGTTCCCGAGCACCTTGCTATTCAGGCAGCTAGATGATGCCCTCGGCGGCGTCGTTGGCCACGGTGTGATTATCGAAGATCACCGTGCCGCGTTCGCGCGCGGGGAGGCGCCGGGCGGCGGTACGCTGCGCGCGCTGAGTCGTCCACCACCATGCCCCGATTGCCGATCCCATCACGCTTGCCAGAATGCCGAGTGTGCGTCTGCTCACAATTGACCTCCAGCCACCTGAGCAGAGCAAAGGGCGGGCCATCGTCCAGCTGACCTGGGATCAGCGAAAACTGTAGAGCACGGCGTGCCCTTCGTAATCGTCGAAGGCACCCACCTCAGCAAACGCGTCGAGCGTCGATATGCGTGCCCGCAGGGCCTCGAATGCCGATCCGGTGTAGGCGGACCCATGGAGGATCACGTAGCGGACGCCGTCCCGGCGCAGCTGGAGGAGCGCCGGCTCGGCGGGAAACTCACCGAGGCGATCGATGCGCGCCAGGTAAGAAGGTGGATAAACGCCGCTGTATCCGTTGACGAGCGGAAACCAGTGGAATGTCGACATGTAGCCGTACTCCGCCTCGTCCCCGGGCAGCGCGTCGGCACGGGGCACGGGAAACTCCGCGACGACGCCGCGAGGCTGCCGCGCGAGCATCCGGTAGACGGGCGGCGCGGTGTTCGCGTATGGCGCGAGCGTGAGGGTCGTCCGGTATTCGCCGAGCAGGCCAAGGGCCAGCGCGGCGAGCAGCGCCGCGCGGAAGCGCACCGAACGGCACGCCGCGAGCGCGGCGTAGCCGTAGGCCGCGAGCACGCCGAGGAACATCAAAACGAACAGGCCGAGCCTCCCCATGGCGCGCAGGCCCCGGTATCCCGGCACGTGGTCATAGAGGAACGAGTAGCTGTAGCCCCCGAATCCGAGCGACGTCTCGAACGCGGCGACGAGCAGCAACAGGTACACGATGGCCCGGCGCGAGGGGGATTGCAGCAACAGCCCGACGATCGCGAGGACGACGGGGATCGCGCCCGGGAACAGCCGCCGCTCCGGGCCGCCCCGTGGTGAGGCCTGGCCGTACAACCAGTTCGAGGGGGTCGCGGCGAGGTAGCTCGATGGCCGCGCGCTGAACGCCGCCACTTCGGCCGCCGGACGGTCCCCGATCCGGGTGTGGACGCGCAGGTACGGCAGCGCGTAGGCGCCGCTCACGACAATCGCGAGCACGGCCCCCGCCGCGAGCGGGAGGAGCGCGCGCGCGAGTGGTACTCGTCGATCCCGGGCCATGAGCAGGACGGCGGCGAGCGCGATCAGGCTCGCCAGGAAGATCCCGTAGTAGATGCTCGAGAGCATCTGCAGGGCAACACAGGCACCGGTGGCGAGCCCGTACTTCCAGCGCCCGGTCTCGAACGTGCGGTGCAGCGCCAGGAACGCGAGCGGCGTCCACATCGCCCACTGCAGCTCCATGTGCATGATGTGCTCGAATCGGTACGGCGCGAACGCGAACACGATGCCTGCGACCACCCCTGCCCCGCGGCTGCCGGTGAGGTACCGCGCGAGCGCGAACATCGCGAGGCCCGATGCCGCGATCGCGCCGAGCAGCAGCAGGTTGTGGACGAGCACCGGCTGCACGCCGGCCCACAGGAGCGGTGCCGCGACGAGCCCTTCAATGGGCATCGCGTCCGAGTACGCGAGCGTCCGCGGCTCCGGGTGGAAGATGTTGGCGTCGAACAGGCGCCCCGGGGAGGTGACGAGCGCGTGCGCGAACCAGCGCAGGCGCCACATGTTGAAGAACACGTCCTGGTGCGGCGTCGCCTGTGTCGAGAGGTGGCGCGCCTGCGGCCAGGTCATCGCGACCGTCAGGAGGGCAAAAAGCCCGAGCAGGACGAGCGGCTGCGCCCCCCGCCGCCCCGTCACTTCGGCGTGATTCCAATCAGCTGCATCAGCCGCAGCGCGTTGGTGGACGTCGCCAGACCGGGGCGCAGGAGGTAGTCGAAGGTCATCGTCCCGTCCG
>JANOJK010000514.1:0-8387 GCA_031408165.1 Acidobacteriota bacterium
CCGCGTCGCCGGCGGCGCCGAGCGGGTGCGGGAAGGCCGCGGTCCAGCCGTCGGCCCCGCGCTCACCCGGCGCCTCGTCCTCGTACTGGTAGCGCTCAGCCGGCAGCGAGCGCTCCCAGGTCTTGCCGGCGTCGCGTTCCGGCGGATTCCCCTTGAGGAAACCGACGAACCACGGAACCGGGGTCCTGGTGAACGCGCTCGACGTTTCCCAGGTGTTTCGATCGCCGAACCACGTGACGAAATCTCCTTTGTGCCCCGCGAGGCCGATCGCCGAGCGCGCCTTCACCGACATCGCCGCCACGCGCGAGTTCAGGCTCTTGCGCATCACCTCGGCCAGCGTCGGCACCTGCAGCTTCTTCGCGCCCTCGCCGGCGCCCGCCGCGGCGGTCCCGTAGCCGATCTCCGTCGCATCCGGATCGCTGGTGCAGGGGACGTTCGTCGCGGTCTCGCGGTCGTACCACGAGTTGGAGATCATGCCGTGCGTGTACGGCAGCGTGCCGGTCCCGATCGAGTGGTGCCCGACACACGTGACGGTCGCGAAATACGGATACGCGGCGTTCGTGTACCACGCCCCCTCGGTCGTCAGCCGCTTCAGACCATGCTGGAGCAGTCCGGCGTACCGCACCGGATAATCCGCGCGCAGCTGATCGACGACGATCATCACGACCAGTTTCGGCCGCGCGGCGGCCTGGGCGGACAGCGGCGGCGCCCCCATGACGTGCAGCGTGAACAGGACAATGGCGGCGCGCCTCAGCTGTCTCATCGACCCTCGAACCCTCGATCCCTGGTTTACCGCCGCAGCACCGGCAAGTAACACAACGCGGCGATGTACACATCGTACACGGCGCAGCCTATCGAATACCACCGCGGCGCGAGCGCCTCCGGGAGCATGCCCGGGCGGTGCGCGACGTCGAGGACCGCGTGGGCCGCGAAGGCGAGCGCCACGATCGTCAGCGCGTGGCGGGGATCCCTCACCATCGTGGTGGCCGCGATCAGGAAGAAGCACACCGCCAGGGCCACGTCCAGCCCGACGCCCGGCTCGTGCTCACGCACCACGGCGAAACCGATGTAGGCGCCGGCCGTCAGGGTCAGCAGCAACGCCGCGATCTGGGCGAGGCGCAGCTCTTCGACCAGCCGCTGCGGCGACGCCGTGGGGACGAGCGATGCCCGCACCGACATCCAGGTGAATCCCGCGGCCATCGCGCCAAATGCGATGAGGACCGTCCGAAACGCTTCGCTCACGACCCTAGCGTCCCGTCCCAGTAGCTCGCGACGTGATTCCCGGGCGGGGCATCCCGGCCCCCACCCCACCGCGCAAAAAACGCGCGGCGGGGGCCCCGGCTCTCGGCGTTGCTCCTCGCTCAGATACGCCCGGTATCCTCGCTCGTCGCGCCTTGCGATCCGGGCGCCGCGCCCGGAACCTATGCCACCATCTACCGGGACGGAACACTAGTTTTCCAGGAACGTGAGGGGATCGAGGTGAAAGTCGGCCGGATCGACCGGCGACAGCACCGTTTCGTCCGTGCCTTCGCCGCTCCGGCCGCGCTGCGGCTCCCACAGGTTCCGCTCGAACGGCAGATCGAGGCGCACGCCGTCGGCGCCGAACAGCACGCGCACGCGCGGCCGATGCGGATCCGGCGCATGAACGCGGAGCACGACGGCGACTTCCCCGGTGCTCAGGCGGACCAGATTACCCGGCGGGTAGATGCCCAGCAGCTGGACGAACCGCCGGACGAGGTGCTGATCGAGCTGCGCACCCTCGTTGCGGTTTAGAACGGCCAGGATCCGGTCCGTCGGATAGGCCTGCTGGTACACGCGCTGCGACCGCATCGCGTCGTACACGTCGGCGATAGCGCACAGCATCGAGCCGAGGTTCATCGACTCCCGCTTCACCGTCCACGGGTAGCCGCTGCCGTCGAGCCGCAGGTGGTGCTCGAACGCCACGACCGGCGCCAGGATCGGCATCTCGGGCGTCCGCCGCAGGATCTCGGCGCCGTCGACGACGTGCCGTCGCATGATGACGAACTCGTCGTCTGTCAGTTTGTCGGGCTTGTTCAGGATCTCCTTCGGCGTACGGACCTTGCCGATGTCGTGCATCAGCGCCGACATGCCGAACTCGCGGAGCAGCTTGCCGTCGATGCCGAGCGCCCGCGCCTGTGCCATCGCCAGGATCGACACGTTCACCATGTGCGTGAAGGTGTAGTTGTCGTAGTTGCGCATCGCCGTGAGCGCCATGAGCGCCGTGCGGTTCTGCGTGACGGCATCGGCCAGCCCTTCCACGGTCTGGAGCGCGGCCGGGGCGTCCGGCATCCCCTCGGTTTCGGCGCTCGCCACCAGGATTTCTGCGGTCGCGACCGCGTTCGAGTACATCTGGCGGATGGCGGCCATGTCGCTGCCAATGCCGTCCTGCTTCGTCGCGTCGCTGCTTTTCAGCCGGCCGACGCGGACGTGCGCGGTCGAGAGGTCCTTGTCAGCGTCCCCGGCGGCCTTGCCGCCGAGGCGCGAGAGGTTGTGGACGAGCGCGACGAGCTCCTCCTGCGTCACCCCGCGCTCGAACGCGATCCGCTCGACTTTGTTGTCCTTGAGCTTCTTGATGAGATCGGTCATCGTCGCGCTGAACTTGTGCATCGGGGTGTCGGCGACCACGAGATCGCTGCCCACGATGCCGACCGCGATGGAGGGCTGCCGCTGGTGCAGGGTGGTGAGGACCGCGAACAGGCCGGCCATGTTGCGCGCGACGAGCGGATGGTCTGGCGCGTAGAGCTGCGCGTTGCGGACGCCTGAGGCGGTTCGGCGCAGCAGGTCTTCATACATCCCGATGCGTGAGGAATTCTCGCTCATGCCTTCATCCGAGCCGTTTGAGCTCCGCCCTGGCGGCGGAGCGGACCCCGCGCGATCCGCGGGTGGACGCGTCCTGGAGCGCCGCGACGGCCGCGCTCGTGCCGATTCTCCTCAGCGCGCGCGCGGCGGACGCGCGGGTGCGCCGTGTCCGCAAGGGCGCCATCCAGTCGCCGCGCTGCAGGGCGTCCCTGAGCGCCTCGACCGCGTCTGTTCCCCCGAACGAGCCGAGCGCCTCGATGGCGCTGACGTAGACGGCGGGAAACCCCTTCCGGTCGATGTGCCGCACGAGGTAGCAGAAGAGCGGCGCGGCCCGCTCGTCCCTCATCGACGACATCTCGTTGATCAGCGTCTCCCTCGGGCGGCCCGCCGTCGTCGTCAGCGCTTCGAGCAGGATCTGCGACGCCGCGTCGGTGCCGTTCAGCATCAGCGCCTGGATGGCCTCGCGTTGCACAAGGGGTTCGCTGTCCCCCAGCAGCGGCTGCAGCTCCTTCAATCCCTCGGCGCCACCGAACTCACGCAGCAGGAAGGCCGCGGTGCGGCGGACTTCCCAGTTGAGGGAGTGCATCAGCTGCTGCACGGATTCGCGGCCGGCCGCGCCGAACTCGACGAGGATGTCGCGCAGGCGGCGCCGCGAGCGCGCGTCCTGTTCCGCCGACAGCGCCTCCGCGAGTGGCGCGATCACCGCCGGCCCGATGCCGTGCGCGAGCCGCTTCAGCCGCAGGTAGAGCTCCTCTTCGGCCGTGCGCAGCAGTTTGGCCGCATGGCGCATCATCGTGCCGGCGCCCAGGCGGGCGAGCACGGCGCGCGCGGCCTGGCTGCGCGCCGGGACCCGGACCCCCTCCGCGGCGACCGATTCGGCCAGGTGAAAGGCCTCATCGAAATAACCGACGCGGACGAGGTCTTCGGCGTGGGTGATGACCGTTTCAGCGACGTCGCGCCAGCGGGCGCCGTCCTCCTCGACGCGCAGCAGATCGGCGAGGAGCATGCTGTCCAGGTTCCGCAGGGAGGCGTCCGACACCGTGGACAACCACTCCGCGACGCGCTCCGGAGGGTCGTCGCTCGAGGCTTCGACGTCGACTGCGCGCGCACGCGCGCCGCTCAACTCGCGGGCGTACGCCTCGGAGACGAACTTCTCGTCGGAATAGGAGGTGAGCATCGCCTCGACCTTCTGCCACATGTCCTGGAACGCCGTTTCCTGCCCGAGCTCCGAGGCGGCCACGTCCGGCATCGCCATCGAGAGGAGCTGCCGCTGGCGATCGGCGTCCGGGACGAGCGCGTGGAAGGCCTGCGCCAGCCGATCGGTCGCCCCGCGTTCCACGATCACGGAGTTCGACACGAACCCCGCCACCGCCGAGTCGCTCATGCGGTGCATCATCGCGCTCACGACGTCGACCGAGCCGGCCATGGCCTCGGGCTTGGTGCGCCGCAACAGCAGCTCCAGCATGCCCTCGGCGGAGAGGCGGCCCGCCGCCGCGCCCACCTGCCGCAGCGTCTGATCGAGCTGGCCGGGGTTGGTGCGACCGACGTACTCCGCGAGTGCGCGGACGATGTTCAGGAAGGCGTCGACGCGGACCGCGCCGGGCGCCGCATCCGTGCTCGCCTCGAGCTGCTGCATCAGCATCGTCAAACGCGCGGGGTCCCCGACCAGATCCATCAGCAGGCGCATGCCCGAGTCGTCGAGCTCGAGCGTGCCGCTCATCGCGGCGGCGATCAGACGATCGGTCGCCTCGGCGTCCCCCTGCCGCTCGCGCAGCACTTCCGCGTAGTCGATCTCGACGATCTCCATACTGGGGCCGCCGGCCGTGGCCCAGAGGCGGCCGATTCCGCCGTCCGCGCGCACCTCCTCCGGCGAGCGGGAAAGCAGCATCAGGAACGTGCGCCAGGACTCGGTATCGGCCCCCGGGTTGAGCGTCAGCGTGCCGACGAGCTGCCGCCGCAACACGTCGGACAGCTCCACGATTGCGGAGTCGGCCTTCGCCGGGACGGCGTCGTTGACGAGTATCGCCTGCGGGCGCACCTCGAGGGTGAAGGGACCGGCGGCCGTCAGCGCCGCCGTCAGCTCCGTGAGCCGGCCCAGGGTCGACCCGATCGCCGGATGGCCGCCTGGGTACAGCGACACCGCGCGCAGCGCCGCCTTGCAGGCTCGCGCGAATTCCGCGAGCCGAAGCGACATGGCGTCGTCGAGAGTGGCGCGCACCTGTGTCATGACGTTACATGTATTTCAGCGGATCGATGCCCGACTCGTCGGGATCCACGGCCTCGACCACCGCCCACGTGAAGTCCCCCCGCCCGTTCGGCTCCCACGTGTTCACCAGCTCCGATTCCTCGACTTCGGCGCCGTCGCGGTCGCGGACGATTTTCACCTGGGGCCGGAACGGGTCCGCGGGGTGCTCGTGCGTGACGACGCCGATCGCTTCGGTGTTGAGCCGCACCAGCGTCCCGACAGGATACAGGCCGATCAGGTTGATGAACCGCCGCAGCAGCCGCTGGTTGAACGCCGGGTCCTCCTTCTTGCTCATGATGGACTTGATGCGGTCGCTCGGCAGCCCTTCACGGTAGACGCGGTTGCTGCGCAGCGCATCGTAGACGTCCGCGATGCTGACGATCTGCGTGCAGAGATTCAGGTCCCGGTGCCCGATGTTGCCCGGATACCCCGACAGGTCCTGGCGCAGATGATGCTCGAACGCGACGATGGGGGCCAGCGCCGGCATCTCGGGGGTCCGCCGCAGGATGTGCGCGCCGTCGACGACGTGCCGCTGCATGATCTCGAACTCCTCCTTCGAGAGCTTACCCGGGTTGTTGAGCACCTCCTGCGGCGTCTCCACCTTGCCGATGTCGTGCATCAGGGCGGCGAACCCGAACTCACGCAGCAGCGTGCCGTCCATGTTGAGCGATCGCGCCTGGGCCATGGCCAGCACCGACACGTTTACCATATGCGTGAACGTGTAGTTGTCGTACTTCTTGAGCGCCGTCAGCGCCATCAGCGAGGTCCGGTCGCCGCCGACCATCTTCGCGAGGCTGTCGATGATCTTGCGCGCGGCCGTCGGATCCGGCTTGTCTCCCGCTTTCGCCGCCTGCCAGAGCTGCTCGGCGGTCTCGACCGCCGTCCCGTAGATCCGGCGCGCCGCGACGATCCCCGTGCCCTGGTCGTCGTCGTCTTCCTGCTGGATCGAGAGGCGCCCGATGACGATGCGGTGGACCCCTTTCTGCTGGAGCCGCGTCGCGAGCGGGAGCGTGGCGCGGCGCTCCGGCAGCTCGAAGATGAAGGCGCGCAGCTCCTCGCGGGTCACGCCTCGCTGGATCGTGATCTTCTCGATCTCGCGCTCGCGCATGTCGCGCGCGAAGCCCACGAGCGCGGCGGCGGACTTCGGCAGCCGCTCGGCGTTGACCACGACTTCGTCGCCGATGAATCCGATGACGATGGACTCGCTCGTCTGGCAGAGCGCCGCGCACTGCGCGACCAGCGCGTCGACGCCCCGCTGCACGAGCGGATGCCCGGGCGAATAGAGCGTCGCGCCGCGGATCGCCGCGGCGAAGCGCCGGACCAGGTCGTCATACGCGTTGGCGCTCGACTCGGCCATGGGCTAGCTTCCCGCCTGCGCCAGCTTGCGCAGCATGCGGTCGCCGGTCTTCGCGGCGTCCTGGATCGCCTGCTCGGCCGAGGGGGTGTTGATGCCGCGGAGGGCGGCCAGCGACTGCGCCTTCAGCGCGCGCGACTTCTTCCACGCCAGCAGCTTCTTCCTGCGCATCAGGGTCGCCAGCGCCGGCACCGCCTGGTCGTCGCCGACGCGGGTCAATGCGCCGAGCGCCTCGAGTACGATCGCGTGATCCGCGCGGAACGGATCGCTCTCCTCCACAATGCGTACCAGCAGGGGCACGACGCGGGCGTCGCGCTGCTCCACCAGCGCGTCGACGACGGCGCGCCGCTGCTCGCCGGTCGCGGCGCGGAGCACCATGTGGACCGCGCGGGCGGCGGCCGGGTCGTTGATGCTGGACAGCGCGCGCACCGCCGCGCTCGTCACCCGGGGATCCCGGCCGCGCAGCAGCGGCTGGAGGAGCGGCACCGCTTCGGCCGTCGCGATCTCCCCGAGCAGGTCCGCCACGTTGCGCTGGGCCGCCCACTGGCCCGATCCGGTCAGGGACGTGAGGCGCCCGACGGCCCGCGCGCCGAACTCCCGGATGATCGCCGTGGCCCGCATCCGCGCGGGCGTCGCGGCCTCGGTCTCGAGATGCGCCTTGAGCGCGTCGGTCGCCGCCGGCCCGATGCGCGCGCAGACCTGCGCGAAGACGCCGGCTTCGGTCTCTCCCATCTCCCCCAGGATCTCGGAGGTTTCGACGAACGCGATGGTGTCGACCACGCCGTCGAGCGCGACGCGGCTCGCCTTGCAGGCGACCGCGGCCGTGTTGGCCGCCTGGTCCCTGAGCGCGGTGACGACCGACAGCACCGACTCGTAATCCCCCGCGAGCAGCAGGTCCTCGGCGAGCGCCGCCACGTCGCGCGCCAGTTCGGGCGCGCGCGCGGGATCCTTCTCGAGCGTCAGCAGATCGATCAGCAGCCGGACCGAAAGCCGGCGGACGTTGTCCTGCCCGAGCGTCTCGAGCATCTCGGCGAATTCCTCCGGCACGTCCGACGCCATCTGATTGGCCCGGCTCCCGACCTGATCCAGGCCGGCCCGGTACGACGCCGATACGAACGGCTTCTCGTTGTAGGTGAGCAGCAGTTCCTCCATCGAGGACCAGAGGTTCTGGAACGCGTCCTGGCGCCCGAAATCGGTTTCGCTCAGCATCCGGCGCGTCAGGTTGAGGACGCGGGTCTTGCGGTCGTCATCGGTCGCGATGGTATTGAATACTGTCGCCAGGCGCTCCGATGCCTGGCCCTCAATCGCCAGCGTCGTCGCCAGCAGTTGCGCGACGCGGTTGTCGTCCATGGCGTCGATGATGCCCGGGACGACGCCCCCCTCCTCCTCTTCGCCCGTGCCGCCGCCGGCGAGCATCTGTATGACGACGTGCGGGTTCAGGCTCGCCGTGGCGGTCGCAAGGTTCTGCATGACCTCCTGCCGGCGCTCGGGGGAGAGGACGTCCACGATCCCGATGAGATGGTGATACGCCGCCACCACTGCGGCCGCCTGCGACGTCAGCATCGGAGACCCGTCCATCGTGTGGTGCGGGGCGATGACGTCGCCAGCCAGTTCGGCGATCGCCATCACGTCGCCTGAGATCGCAAGGAGGCGGGCCTGCGCGGCCTCGTCGGTCGGCTTCAGGCGGGCCAGGATGCCGCGCACGATGGACCGCCACAGGTCGTCTTTCCGGCGAACCGGGTTGGTGACCTCGCGATCCTCGAGGACCTGGCTGAAGTCGATCTGCTGGACGCCGATGGCGGCGTCCCCTTCCTCGGTCCAGACCTTCGCGGGCCCCCCGCGCTGCCGGATGATCCGCGAGTCCTCCGACAGGACCGCGAGCAGGCGCTGAAGCGCCGGGACGGTGACCTCGCCCGAGAAGGTGAGCTGGAGGATGTCCCGGTCGTGAAGCCACCGCGCGGCCTCGGC